>JAJDDR010000200.1 GCA_029260255.1 Phycisphaerae bacterium | reverse complement strand
TGTTATTACTGTCTTCCCGCACACCAAACTGGACATGTGGCGCTGAGAGTATCGAGCCTAACAATGCAGTTGAAGCTTGCCGATCCCTACCTACGTCTTGAACAAGCATGAGAACGCGACCTTCATGAATGCGCGCGTAGTCGTTCTCCTCCCTAAAGCGCCTGAGAGTCCAGTCCCAGTCGACCGACACGACCCGCCTTTCTGAATCGAGAAGGGTGCAGCCAACCAAGGGCTCAATGCCCGGGCTATCCGCCAGTCCCGGAGACCCTTCTTGCGCCTCGCCCCAGTGAGCTTTGAGGAGCAAGAGGCTCTTCAGCAGTCTAAGCTGCTGACGAATCAGAGAGTACTCACGTTTTAGCTTGCCCTTGATCCTGGGCGGCCGGCCGAATCGACCGACTCTCGAGAAGTACTTCGCCAAGCGCTTGCCAACGAGCTTCTCGAGATCCAAGTGCCCCGCATACTTGATCTGCAGACGCTGCTGAATCAAGAAGCGCAAGATCTCATACTCGATTGGCACCCGCCAGCCGAGATACTCAGCTGGTGCACCGATTGTGCTGCCGTAGATCCCGATGAAAAGGTTCGAGTATTGCAGCAGCTGGTCCATCCGGGCGCGCTCTCTCGCTCGGTGCTCGCGCTCGAGGGCCTCCAGGATCCGGCGTCGAGTCGGCAAGATCTCGGAATACCTGGGCTCGGCAAACTCCCAACCGCCAAGCTCTGCTGCGGACGCGTACGGAAATGCCTCAAAGAGCAACGGGATCCCACCCGCCTCGAGCACGGCTTCGAACGTCGCACGTCGCGCGGCGCTTGTCTCATCCATGCGAGAGCTGATGAAGACGGTCGGTCGGGTGTAGTTGCTCGGCATACTGCTCAAGACTACCACCGGGGCCCATTCGCTGCCACCCGAGGGCAAGGGAGGTGGCGCGCACCGGCGCTGTGGGCGCAGTCTTATCGGGACTCGGGCGTCGGCATTCATAAGCTCGACGAGACTGCGACCGCGACCTATCCCACCACCGCTTCACCACCCTCCGCGAAAACGCCTGTGCACGGCAACTTGCCTCTTGCCATTCAATTACTATACCCTTAAACTTGCGCCGATGACCTCAATGCCACCAATAGTTCGACATGCGCTAGCTCGGGACTTCGTGAGCGTAACGGCTCTCTGCGCCAGCGGCGATGATGTCAATGCCACAGGAGAGTACCGGGAGACCGCACTCCATTGGGCGGCAATTCTGAACGACAGCGACATTGCCAGGCACTTGGTGGGAGCCGGCGCGGACCTTGACGCGCGCGACATCAACGGTCGAACGCCCGCCGACCTGGCGATGCGTCACGGACACACATGGCTCGCGCGACAACTTTCCGAATTTGCACTTAGAGATGCGGGGCCGAAAAGTCGCTAGTCCTAGATCCAGGGTCCAAAGAGTGGCCTGATATCAAGAATCAGCTGGAAACGCTCGTTTCCGGCTGTCAAACGCGGAATCGCAGAACACAGCGCCGAGGAGCCAGGGAGCCTTCCCTGTTTGCGAACTACTAGAAACTCCGCCGTTCTCGGACCGCCACGTACTAAACGACTGAACCGTTGCGGACGGCCAGCAGAAAGGGACCCCCTCGGCGAACCCCAGATCGCGGCTCGGCTCGCGACGAGGCCCGCGCTCGCCAGGCATCTGGACGGTGAGCTGGCAGGGGACGGGGATCCTCGCGTTCAGCCACGAAGGCGGCTTCACGGAACGGGCCACCCCCGTGTCAAGGCCGGCCCCGCGGTTCCACGCCAGGCGACCTGGGCGCGTCTGCGGATCCGGATCAGTAGAAACCCCGACGAATGCCCCTTGACCAAACAAGCGGTTGCCGTTGAGCTGAAGCAACTCCCGATGCTCTCAACCCAAGCCCGTCCGCTCATGCCGACTAAGAAACTTGCTTCTAGTGTTCTATTCCTGAGCACGCTAACCCTGCCGACTCACGCACAAGGGACTCCTATCAACCGCCTCTACGGCTGGAAGATCGGGCAAGGCCTCTACGAGGCAACCGTGATGCCTCCGAGTGAGCAGCTTGTCCTACCCTCTGCGCTTCGCGTTGAGGCACTTGCCTTTGATCCCGGCACTGCCACGCTCTACGCCATAGAGAACTCGTCGCCCGAGAACTCCCTGTTCTCTGTCGACGTCTGCTCCGGGATTGTCACATTTATTGGGACAGTCGCCGGCTACGACGAGATTACAGCGATGACCTATGACGAAACCAACGGCCAGCTGTACGCAGGTAGTCAAGCTACATTCGAGCTTCTCACAGTCGATCCAAATACCGGCACGGCCACACCAGTTGGGGGGATGTTCGGCTATGGGCCGATCAACGCGCTTGCGGCACCGGCGGCAGACAAGGGATTCTTGTTCGCCAGTCTGGGCGTCGGGCAGAACCAGCTCGCTAGGCTGAGCAAGAGCACCGGATCACATAGTCTGACTGGATTGACTGGCTCAAGTGGCCTGAGTGCTCTTGCCTTCGATCGCGTTACCGGCACGTTGTACGGAACGGGCACCTTTCAGGCGCAGGGCGGTCCCTTCATCGCCGAGGTCGACACGGGAACGGGAATGGCGACGCCAATCGGCCCAACCCAGATCCGGTATAGTGCGATGGTTTTCGTTGACGATTTGGGGTACGGCTCCACCAACTATTGCTCTGCTTTGCCGAACTCATCCGGCAACAGCGCTGTCATCGCAAGCTCTGGTTCGACGAGCGTGGCTACAAACATGTTCAGTCTCTCCGCCGCCGGAGCACCGCCGAACCGCTTTGGGCTTTACTTTGGCGGCGCCGAGAGCAGTAGCGCGCCGTTCGGGGACGGAGTACGATGTGCTGGGGGCACGACGTTCCGGTTGAACCCGCCTGTCCTTACTGACTCGATGGGCCAAGTCGCGCGGTCGCTTGACCTCGCATCTCCGCCAGCCGCCGGCCTGATTGACGCTGACGAGACTTGGTACTTCCAGTTTTGGTTTCGCGACCCGATGGGACCAGGGGGAGCTGGCTTCAACCTGACCGATGGACTTCGCGTGTGCTTTGCTCCGTGACTGAAAGCCCCCGTCTCTCATGCGAGGTAGACGACGGTAGCTGGATTCGCCACTTCGACACGGACTGGTTCGCGGACCGCGCGGAACGCTCAAGGGCTACCCATCGCCTCCCAGAGCCCTCATTCCTCTTTCGGAACTTCGCGCATCGAGGACGGCTTTGCGAGGTTCTTCTCCAGTCGGTCGAGGTCCTCGTTGGAGAGTTCGACGCGTAGGGTGGCCCATGGCAGGACCCGCTTCAGCTCCTTGAGCCGCTCACGCAGTACCTCCACGGCGTCCTCGACTCTTGCCAGCTGATTGCGGAGCGGCTTGCCGTCCTCGTCGAGCTGAGCAACTCGCGCGCCGTCGTCCGAGATCATGGCCGTGAGGGCATCCCGTAGGCCGTCCAGAGCCGGGCCCGCGATCTCCTTCGTCTTCAGACGCCCCCCACCCGTGATCTGCTGGGCGCCCCGGCGGTAGAGCAGAA
>JAJDDR010000199.1 GCA_029260255.1 Phycisphaerae bacterium | reverse complement strand
TCGCGGTGACGATACCCGCGGGGCCACACCCGTTCCCATTCCGAACACGGTAGTTAAGCCCGCGTGGCCGATGGTAGTCGCAAGGCGAGAGTAGGTTATTGCCGCATTTTTTTTCAGCCGCTCTTTGGGCGGCTGTTTCTTTGCGCGTTCCGCGCGGAACGCCGACCACCCACGACACGATTGGCACCACGTCCGACGTTGCATGGACCGAGTTGCCGATCGATCCGGGCGTGATCGTCGTGTCCCTGAACGGTCGGGTATCCGGCATGATGGACCTCGTTCGCATCTCCCAAGCCCTGGTGAACGATCTAGAGCCTCTCGCCTTCGGTCCGCCGGTGACGCACGTGTACAACCCGCTGGTCTACGCCCGTGCGCCGCACACCCGCTATTTGCGCTTGCATGGCGAAGCCCCTTGCGACGTGTTCATGTTCGGCATGAACCCGGGTCCGTGGGGGATGGTGCAGACGGGCATCCCCTTCGGCGAAGTCTCATTCGTCCGCGACTGGCTGGGGATCGACGAGCCCATCGGAAAACCGCCGGTCGAGCATCCGAAGCGTCCCGTGCTGGGTCTCGACTGCTCCCGCAGTGAAGTCAGCGGTCGGCGCGTCTGGGGCTGGGCCCGCGACATTTTCGACACGCCAGGACGATTTTTCGAGCGGTTCTTCATCGCCAACTACTGCCCGCTCGCCTTCATGGAGCTTTCGGGGCGAAACCGAACGCCCGACAAACTTCCCGCTGCCGAACGCGAATCGCTGTTCGCCGCCTGCGATCAAGCGCTGCGACGCACCGTGGAGTACCTCCAGCCCCGCTTCGTCGTCGGAATCGGTGCGTTCGCCGAAACGCGTGCCCGCGTCGCCGTCGGGGACCTTCCCGTCGCCATCCACCGCATCCTCCACCCCAGCCCGGCCAGCCCGCCGGCCAACAAAAACTGGGCGGGGACGATCTCCCGACAACTCGTCGAGTTCGGTATCGATCTGCCCGGCGTTCAGCCGAAGTAGTCGATCGGAAGGGAGGTGGAATCCCGGACCAACGTGACGATCTCCTCGATCTCCGCCGCATCAAGCGGTGTGACGAGCCGCTCCGCCGGCGGCCGCGCTACCGTGTAGATTTGCACGCCTTCAATCTTCGCCCCGGCTCGCACCAGGCCGTTCAAGCGGTCGGCGTAGGCCACGATCTCTGATCGACTCGGCGGGTGTCCGTCGATGCGCATGAACAGCGACTGAATGACGATCGGCCGGACCTTGGCTGTTTGTATGATGTTTTCCAGCACGTGCGCGAGCGGGAAGTTCGGGCGGTTGACCACACGGAAGTACTCTTCGGTACCAGCATCAAGTTTCGCCCATATAACACCATTGGATCGGTCCAGAGTGGTCAGGGCTTCCGCCAGGGCAGGCCGGGTGAGGTAGCAGGCGTCGGTAATGAGAACCAGTTTTACGTTGTCGGTGCATCGCAGTTTTTTCAAATCGGCCGCCAGCTGGACGCATTCGGCGAGCACGGGGCAGGTCGTAGGCTCGCCGTCTCCGCTGAAGGCGATGTCGTTCAGGCGCCGCAGATTCTCCGGCGTGTCGGCGAATTCCGGCTCGCAAAAGAGCCGCCCAGTGACGGCTTCCTCCAGCAACATATCCAATTCGTCGCGAAGGCGGCTCACGTCTACATGGCGGACAAGCGGCTCCCGAGTTCTGTCCACCTGACAATAGATGCACGCAAAATTGCATGCCGTGTCCGGATTCAGGTTGATGCCGATGCTCAGACCGCGACTGCGCCGCGACAAAACGGGATAGACGTAGCGAAAACCCCGCCAATCGCGCGAATGGTAGTGGAAATCCCGTATGCGGGCTGGTTCGGACTGATCGATCGCGATGACTCCCGTCTGGCCCGCGGGGCGTCGCGTCGCCATTTTGGGGTTTACGCGAAGCGCCCTAATCGGATACAACAATTACTTGTGGCGGATTGGAATAACCCCCGCCGGGGGTCAGTTTACTACATAGCATGAGACGACGCGAATTCGTTTTGCGTCTGTTCGATTGTGCTTGTCGGTGTTGGTGTTGTCGGCTCGCCCACCGCATCGGCAAGGGCCCACCTTCTGGTCGGAGAAGGTGGGCGTTTTTTTTGCGCCGCCCCGGGCGACTATGCCGAGTCGTCCTGCGCCAGCCGATCGTAGTCCTCGGGCGTGTCGACGTCGCGCGCTACACCCTTGTCCGCCGTTTCGACGACCTCAACGCTGTCGGGTAGCCGTCGGGGCAATTCGTTCAATCCGCCGTCGAGGTGATCGATCACGTCCCGCAGGGCGAACGGAAAGATGATCGGATGACCACGTCGGGTTCCGCAAGCCGCGATCACGATGCGCGCCGGGTCCGCGGCGAACGCGCCGATGCACCGGCGGCATGTCTCGGTCGACACGGCCGGCACGTCCGCCGGCACGACGACGACACCGTCTGCGCTCCCCGCGCCCCGATCCGCCAGCAGCGACAGACCGATGCGGATCGAATCGATCATCTCGGTGCCCGCGTCGTCGTTGATCCCGACCTCGACGCGCGGGTCGTCCGGCAGTGCCAACGCCGCGACCAGCGGCGTGCGCGTCACGACGACGATGCCATCTACACCCGCATCGAGCAGAGTCCGAACCACCGTGCCGGTCAGGGTCGAATGGCGGAATGCCAACGCCTGCTTCGCGGCGCCCATGCGCCGGCCGGTTCCGGCGGCCGGGACGATTGCCCAGACCCGTTCGGCGGCGTTGTTGGCGTTCGGCATCGTCATGGTATTGCGGAAAACGGCCCTTCGACGACCTTGCGATGATCGGCGCGCCGCGTTGCGATGAGCTCCGCGGCGATGCTGATCGCGATTTCTTCAGTGGTGACGGCGTTGATGCCCAAACCGATCGGCGCATGCACGCGCGACAGTTGCTGATCCGTCACCCCGCGGTGCCGCAGATCGTCGTAGATCACCTTGATCTTCCGCCGGCTCCCGATCATACCGATGTACTTCGAGCCCGAGTCGACGATCGCCTCGAGCGCCTTTTCGTCGTGCTTGTGGCCACGTGTAACAATCACGAAGTACGTGCTTGCGTTCGTGGGAAACTCCCCCAGGGTCGAAGCGATGTCACCGACGATGGGTCGCATCGGCACGGGAAACCTATCGGAGTTGGCGTAGTCCGCCCGATCGTCCACCACATGAACATTGAAACCAAGCGGGACCATGATCCTCCCGAGCACCCGGCCGATATGCCCTGCCCCGGCGATGACGAGCGTCGGCGCCGCCTCGATATTGACGCGATAATCGACTCGCCCATTGTCGGTTGCGACGCGCATCGGAACGATGGCCGGGCGACCGGAAGAAAGATCAGTGACCGCGGTCCCGAGCGGTTCGATTTCGGAGTCCGCCGACATGACACTGATCGCGACATCCATCTGCCCGCCGCAGATCATCCCGTCGTCGTAGCCGAAGTCGTCGTCCAGCGCGAAGGTGACCAGGGCGCTCTCGCCGGTCGCGAGTAGTTGGTGCGCTCGTCTGCGAACGTCGGCCTCGACGCATCCGCCGCCGAGCGTCCCCGTCAACCCCGCGGCTTCGTCGATGCAGACCATGCTCCCGGCCGGCTGCGGCGTCGAGCCGCGCGTCGCAACGATGACGCACAACGCCGCCCGCCGACCGGCGTCGTGCTCGCGAACCACGGTGGTCAGGACTTCCAGCGCCGACATGCCGCGAGTATACCACGCACCCGTTTGCGACCGAAGCGTCGCCGTCCTGTCATTCCGAGCTGCGGACCGGCGTAGTCGGCCACGGGTGAAAGAAACGCCGCCGCCCCTGTCATCCCGAGCGCTCGCGAGGGATCTGGCTGGTATGGCGATCCAGCTAGATTCCTCCGGCGCTTCGCTCTGTCGGAATGACAACGGCCGGATCATGCCCACGCAAGCGTGGGCATGCCACCCAAAATGGGATGCAGCCAAAGATCGCCCACGCGAGGTTTGGCGGGGAGACCCTTGCGGCGTCAGTAACGAACCGCGAAGCCGTTGAATTCGTCACGCGGCTCGGATTCGCTGATTTCGGCGTTGCGAATGAACCCCGACATCGCCTCCTGCACGGTCTCGACGAAGCGGTCGAGTTCGGACGGCTCACCCTCGGCGACCAACTCGACGCGACCGTCCGCGAGGTTTCGCACGAAACCGGCAACGGCGAACCGATCGGCCACCTCCCGCGTCGTGGCCCGGAAGCACACCCCCTGCACCCGCCCGGAGAAGAGAATCTGTCGCCGCACTGAACCCATGCCGGCAAAGCTATGCCGCAAATGCCGCTCCGACAAGGGGACTGGCCACGCGCGGGGAATTATGCGATGCTATCCGCGACGCCGTCGCGTTTCCCGGACGGCCTGGGGTTTTGAATTCGGAGGTTGTTGTGATGCGAAACGTCCTGGTTGTTGTTGGTTTGATGATGTTGGCAACGACGCCGATGTCCCACGCTCAAGTCGCTTGGGATCTCTTTGAAGATGGGCAGTCGACGTCCGTCTGCGATGTCGTGAACGCCGCCGGCAACGAGCTGGTCGTCTTGTCATCGACGCAGCAGTTGATGCTCGTAAGCGGCACCGACACGATTCTCAGCGACACGTTCGTCGACGCCGATAACACCGTGATCTTCGAGGGTCAAGCGGCCGGCTCGATCGAGTTTGCCATGGACGCCGACGGGTTCCGTACGCTTTGGTGGATGTCCTTCGACGGCTTCGTCGTTGAGTTGGACGGGCTCTCGCTTGAGCCGTTCGTCAGCGATGTGGTTCCGCAGGACTTCGCCGGCGTGCCGTGCGATGCGTGCGAGTTCGTGGACAACCCGCCCGCCGGCGTGTGCGATGACAGCCTCGACGGCGACGTCGTCATCGACATCCCGCCGTTCAGCGTCGACATCTGCGGCACCGGCGTTGCCAGCAACGCGTTCCTGGCGATGAGCTTCTGCGGGTTCCTCGGACTGCGATCGGTGCGGCGCCCGTGACCCGGCGGAGCGAACCTAATTCATGAACCCCATCA
Organism: Phycisphaerae bacterium; assembly: GCA_029260255.1. GTDB lineage: Bacteria > Planctomycetota > Phycisphaerae > UBA1845 > UBA1845 > OFTM285. Next base: position 7,095 of record JAJDDR010000199.1, on the reverse strand, counting down.
CCCGCTCGACTTCACTCTTGCTGCCCATCAGCAGCGGTGTGCGCGCGTGCAGCGAGTCGGGCTGCCGCTCGAGCACGCGCTGCTTGAAGTCGGTGGCCGCACCTCCCGCTTGCTCGGCGATGAAGCTTAACGGGTTGGCTTCGTACAGGAGGCGGAGCTTGCCGTCAGGGTTCTTGGCCGTCGGCGGATACATGAACACCCCGCCCTTGAGCAGCGTGCGGTGAAAATCGGACACCAGCGACCCGATGTAGCGCAGCCCGTAGCCGCCCGACTCCGGCGTCTTCGCCCACGCCAAGTAGTCTTGCACGCCGGACGGAAACGAATCCAGATACGCCTCGTTGACGCTGTACATCTTGCCCTGATCCGGCATTCGGATGTTCTCGGTGTGCAGCACGAACGCGCCGAACGAAGGGTCCAGCGTGAACATGTGGACGCCGTTGCCCGTCGTGTAGGCCAGCACCGTACTGCTTCCGTACACGACGTAACCTGCTGCCACCTGCTTGACGCCCGGTTGCAGGCAGTGCGGCGTGGCACCTTCCGATTCGGGCAGATCGTCACGGCACCGCAGCACTGAGAATATCGTCCCGATGGACACATTCACGTCGATGTTGCTGGACCCGTCCAGCGGGTCGAACAGCACGATGTACTTGCCCTGCCCGGTCGGCGACTTGACGATGGTCGGCTCGTCGTCCTCCTCCGACACCATGATGCCCACGATGTCGCGGTACCCCAGGCACCGCAGGATGGTCTCGTTCGCCACGATGTCCAGCTTCTGCACCAGCTCGCCTTGGACGTTGGTGGTGCCCACCTCGCCGAGCACGTCGGCGATCCCCGCGCGGCGTACGTACGACTGTATGATCCGCGTCGCCAGCGCGATTCCGGACAGGATCCAACTCAGGTCACCCGTCGCCGTCGGAAACGCCCGTTGCTTCTCCCGAATGTGTTGAACGATGGTAACGATGGGTTTGGTCATCGATTCGTTGGGCATGGATGGGTTCTCCCGCAGTAGGTCGATTAACAACGATGTCGTCTGCGCTCGACCGCCACACTAACGCGTCGCTGCCCCGATTTCAACGCGGGCGCCGCCCATCCGGTTGGTGCTCACCGGGTGACTGACGCTGCAAGGTTTGTATCAGGTAGTCGCGGTGCATACGCGGCTCGGGGTTGTCCGGGTCCAGCTCCATCGCACGCTCGAAGTAGCGAATACCTTCCGCGATGCGCCCCGCGCTGCCATGGGCGAGCCCGAGTTCCAGTTGGGTGTCCGGGTCGTCCGGCACCAGTTCGTCCGCCCGCAGCAACTCCTCGATGGCCTCCCCGAATCGACCGATACGCCCCAGCAACCCGCCGAGGTTGTAGTGCGCTTCGGTCCCTTCCGGCTCCAAACGGATACAGGCGCGATACTGCTCGACGGCCTCCTCCGCACGGTTCCCGCTCACCAACAGCCCCGCGAGGCGGAAGTGGTCCACCGCCGAGGGCTCCCGCAGCCGGAGGACCTGCTTGGTAGCATCGATCGCCGCCGCCCATTTCCCCTGCGCGGCCGTCACGTTTGCCAACTCCTCGTAAAGAAGCACGAGTTCCGGCTCCCGGGCGATCGCTTCTCGAACGAAGCGTTCCGACAGGGCGGGACGATTCCACAGCTTACAGAACCACGAGAGCCCGAGCTTGGCGTCGACGCACTCGACGGCCCCGGCCTCCTCCCAACGCCCCTGCAGCGCCAGAATCTTGGCGAGATCCGCCCAGAGCGGATCGGGGTCTCGCGCCACCGCGATGGCGCCACGGATGTGCTCCTCGGCCGCGGCTTGTTCACCGTTGAGTAGCTCCAGCCACGCCAGTCCGCGTTTGACGTCGACCGTGCCCACGAGTCCCCAGCGATCCGCGATCGAAAGCGCGCGAAACGCTCGGGTGGCACGGTCCTCGTGTTCGGCGGAGTATTCGGTCGTGTTCACCTTGCCCGAAAACAGGTCTTCCTCGGGCACCTCGGTCTTGCTCAGGTAGTGTCGACCCCACGCCCGGTGCCATTGCACGAAACCGCTGTGTGCGATGAACACGAACCACAGGGACGTCAGGATGGCGAACACCCAACCGCTGCGCCCCAGCAGCCCCGCTGTCTTGATTCGCAGATTCTGAATCCGCACCGTCGGATCGCGAACGACGCGGTACAGCTTGAGCGCGAGGTAGGCGCTCATCGCCGCGAGACAGACGGACATGAGCAACGGCGGTCCGTCGTACAACCCGCGGAGCGCCAACATCGAGCCCATGAAAACCACGGCAACCGCAATCTCCTCGGCAAGCGTGAAATCGTACCGCCGCGGTCGAAGGGGCGTTTCGGGTCTGCGCCGCGTCACGGAGGGCCGACCGAACCCGAACCGCAGCGCGTTGGTCGGGCATACGCTGACGCAATCGAGGCACTTCATGCATCCCGGGTCGACAACCATCCCGTAGAGCTTGACCTCCTCGTGAACCCGTACGTTGGATGTGCATGTCGCGGTACAGTGCCCGCACTGCTCACACGCGTCGCTCACCAGGATCTTGCCCACGGCCAGCTTGTCGAAGAGCCCGAAGAACCCGCCGTAGGGGCACGCGTACGTGCAAAAACCCTTCGATCCGAGCACGTACACCACCGCGAACCCGCACACCAGCACGGTCAGGATCGCAAACACCGGTCCCGGAAACGTCTTCCAGAAATCCATCGTCATGACGTGATTGCTGAAGCCGGGAAACGCCGCGCGCGCCGGCGGAAAAACAAGACGCTTGACGGTTGGATACACGAACATGTACAAGGCCAGCCCCAGCGGCACGAAGATCAGAATCCGCGTTCGGAACGGTCGTGGCCTGACGTTCAGCTTCTTCATGATCCAGCCGCAGAGATCCTGGTACGCGACCAGATGGCAACCCCACCCGCAGACGAATCGACCGAACACCAGCGTGGCCAAAAGCGCCGCCGCAAAGAAGATGAACCCTGCGTTGACCTGTCCGAGCTCCAGCGCGTACATCGACTCCGACGGCTCGATCGGGGACAATGTCCTTCCCGCCGCCATATAGTGAATGGCGTGACCGACCATCACGACGTGAACGGCGATCAACACCGCGGCCCGGCGAGGTCCCATCTTGGACCTGCCGATCGCGCGCGCAGAACCGCCGTCCAGCACCGGCAGCGCCGTCGTGGATCCCGCCGGACGGCTCGAGCATCCGCCCGCGGGCTGATCCGTCGTCGATTCTCCGTGTTGCACGCCCATGGCCTAGTGTCACGCTCAGCCGCGTTCCCTTGATTCCATTCTCCCTGGTACTACATTGAGTCGGCGGCCCGATTCGGAATTCTCGGTCGAATCATACACCAGTCCGCGATATTGTAGAGGGCGTGGGGTCATGATGCCCCGCGAATGACCACGGCGGCCGCCTCCCGCCCCGAGGGGCGCCGGTCGCTTTGTCGCCGGCGTAACCGACACTGGAAAACCGTCGCTCACGCTGACCGGACCATCGACATGAGCCAGGAACCGACCGAATCCGTGGGAGGGTGCCTCGATCGCCTCCTCGCCGCCCATCCGCAGATGGTCGGCCGCATCTACCGGCAACTCCTGATCTACCTGCACACGCGCGACATCGTCACGATGGGCGACATCACGGAGGAGGCGCGAGCCCTCACCGGACGCCCCCCGGGGCGGACCGCCGAGACCCCCAACGAGCCCACCGCGCAGCGCTTCGACGAAGAGGAAAGCGAAGCCATGCACACGCTCACACACGCGTACGCCTGCAATCACCTCAGCCACGGGGAGATCGAAGAGGTCGTCAACTTTGTGCTCAAACGCGAGGAAGCGCAGAACCTGGCCGACATCGCCAGCTTGCCCTCCGTGTCCTTCCGTGTTCTTGGCGAGCGCCTCCGCCGCTTCTGCGCGCTGCCGCTGGGTGAAATGCACCTCGACGCCTCCGAGCTTTTCGGCGTACGCGTCGCCCTCGCCAGGCACTTCATCAGCGACGACCTTACCTTTCTCGGGTTTGCCAAGAAGTTCCTGCGCGTTCGCGACTACGAGGACCTGACCCGCCGCACGATCGGCGGCGACGCCCGGATGGGGCGCATCGGCGGAAAGGCCGGTGGCATGCTCCTCGCCAATCGCGTCGTCGAGGACGCCGGACTGGACGCCGGTCCGGACCTGCCCATCGCTATTCCAGACTCGTACTACGTCCGGAGCGACGTCATCGAGCAATTCCTTGAGCTCAACGGGCTGCGGTCCTACCACAGCCAGAAGTACAAAAGTATCGACGACATCCGAAACGAATACCCCCTCATCCGCGGTGTTTTTCGCAATTCCGCGTTCCCCGTCGAGATCGTGCAACAGCTTCGCGCCCTGCTCGAACGTCTGGAACAGACGCCCCTCATCGTGCGATCGAGCAGCCTGCTCGAGGATCGATTCACCTCCGCGTTCAGCGGAAAGTACGCCAGCATCTTTGTTCCCAACCAGGGCGATCTCGAGATGAGGCTCCGCGCCCTGCTCGGTGCCATCGGCGAGGTCTACGCCAGCACGCTTGCTCCCGACCCCATCCTCTATCGCCGCAAGCACAACCTCATCGACTACGACGAAGAGATGGGCATCCTGATACAACGCGTGATCGGGAAGAAGTTCGGCAAGTACTTCCTCCCGGCCTTCGCCGGCGTGGCCTTCTCGCGAAACGAATATCGCTGGTCGCCGCGCCTCCGTCGCGAGGACGGATTCATGAGAATTGTGATGGGACTCGGAACACGCGCCGTCGACCGCGTCGGCGGCGACTACGCGCGCATGGTCGCCCTCGGGGCGCCCACCGTACGTCCCGACTCCGGCACGATCGACACCATGAAGCACTCCCAACGCACCATCGACGTGATCAACCTCGAGAAAGACCGCTTCGACTCGATCACGCTGGAGCAGTTGTTCGCCGACGGCGGCAACTTCCCCATGATCGACAAGATCGTCTCGATCCGGCGCGACGGCGATCTCTTCACCCCGCCCGGAACGCTCGTCGACGCGTCGCCCGACAACATGTTCGTGACGTTCGACAAGCTGCTCAAGGATACCCCCTTCGCCGATCGCATGAAACGAATCCTGCAGGTGCTCGAAAGCTCCATGGGCCATCCGGTCGACATCGAGTTCGTCTGCGACGGCGAGCGCTTTTACCTGGTCCAGTGTCGCGCTCAACATCAGTCCGCCGAATCCGACCAAGTCGTCGTTCCCGACAACCTCGCGGCCGATCACATCGTCTTCACCGCCAACCGATTCGTCCGCACTACCATGATCCGAGACATCGAGTACGTCGTCTACGTGAGCTCGGACGCCTATTGCAGCCTGCCGACCAACGAACAGCGTCTCGCGCTGGCCCGACTGGTCGGACGCGTGAACCACTCCCTGGTGGACAAACGATTCATCCTGGTCGGACCCGGCCGATGGGGAAGCAGCGACATCAGGCTCGGCGTGCGCGTGACATACGCGGACATCAGCAACGCCAGAATGCTGATCGAAGTGGCACGCGACCGCGACGGCTACGTGCCCGAGGTCTCGTTCGGCACGCACTTCTTCCAGGATCTTGTCGAGGACGACATCGCCTACCTGCCGCTTTACCCCGACGACCTGGGGAATCTGTTCAATCAGGCGTTCTTCAAGGACACGCCCAATGCCCTCGCCTCGATCCTGCCGTCAGCCGAGAAACACGGCGACACGGTCCGCGTGATCCACGTTCCCGCTGTCGCCGATGGCGCGCTCCTTCAGGTGGCGATGGATGGCGAAAACGAACACGCCGTCGCCTACCTGCAGAAGTGACCGGCCAAGCTGTCGCAAGCGCCCGGCGAACACCACTCTTGAACCCAGAGTCCAGAATCGTGGCGCGGGCACATCTCGGCAGTAGTAATTCGAGGCGGACTTCGGCAATCGTGCCTAACTGGACGGGTTGACGATGCACCAAGCGAGCATCGCTGGATCGGTCAGTCCTTCCGGACGGCGCCCACCTTGCTGAGCGCTTCGTCCTCGCTTGCGGCGAACGTCAGCATCTTGTCGAGCTTCGTGATGGTGAAGAGCCTCATGATGGTGTCGCACACTCCGACGAGCACCAGCTTGCCCTTGGCCTTCGTGTATTTCTCCTGAAGCGGGATGAGTACGGCGAGGGCGGCCGAAGAGAGGTGCTTGACCTTGGAAATGTCCAGGATCAGCTTTCTGCGATCCTGCTTGTCGATGAGGTCGAAGAGCGCCCCCCGCAATTCCTCGATGTACTGCGGGTCGATCAGCGAGGAGTCGTTGATGCTCGCGACTGTCGCATCGTACACGTTTTGCACGACGATTCGCTCGGTCAGGCCCATGTCCGGATTCTACAGCCTGACTGGTTCGATTGCCAGCAACTCCCGCCGTGAGAACTCGGCGCGGGTGTGACCATTCCTTGTGGCAGGGTGCCTCGGCCGCATTGGGTAGGGCGGGTTTTACCCGCCGCAATGGTGCAAGAAGGCGGGTGGAACCCGCCCTACCCTTGGCATGCCACAGTCAATGGTCACACCCACTCGGCGCGGGTCCCCGACAGAATCGGCGGGACGCCTGGGGGCACCCGCTCCGCGGAAAGTGTCACGGACCCGCCCGGCGATGAGGATCTGTCGCCGCCTTGTTCACGACGCAATGCGTGATACGATCGCGGCGTGTTCTCGTTTACGGTGATACATCGCGATGGTGGCTCCGCTGCCCGGCGGGGGCGGCTGGTGACGCCGCATGGCGCCGTCGAAACGCCGGCGTTCATGCCGGTCGGGACGGCCGGCTCGGTCAAGGGCGTCACGCCCGTGCAACTGGCCGAAACCGGTGCCGAGATCATGCTGGCCAACACATACCACCTCCAACTCAGGCCCACGGCCGAAGTGGTCGCCGAATTGGGAGGGCTTCACCGATTCACCGGCTGGGACAAGCCCATTCTGACGGACAGCGGCGGGTACCAGGTCTTCTCGCTGGGCAAGATCAACCGCATCGACGACGAGGGCGTCGTCTTCCGCTCGCACATCGACGGGGCGGAGTTGAGACTCGACCCGGAGCGGGCCACCGAGATTCAGAACACGCTCGGTGCCGACATCATCATGGCGTTCGACCAGTGTCCGCC
>JAJDDR010000198.1 GCA_029260255.1 Phycisphaerae bacterium | reverse complement strand
TTTGACATCATCTGAAGAGTTGCGCACCGCCTGGCGCCAGACCGATTCCGGCTGGCGAGGATAGGTCCGCAGCCACTCGATGCGTCCGGACCGCGCCGAGACGGCCGCGATGGACCCGAGGTTGGTGGCGACGTACACGGTTCCATCGACCGTCGCCGGGATCGACAGCGTAGACCGGCGGTACCCGAAGCCTCCGACCGACGCGCTGCCCAGATGCGTCTCGTAGATCACCGCGCCGTCCGAAGCGCGAACGCGCAGCAGATAGCTGTCCTCAAAACCGAATGTCCGCCGCCGCCTGACCACAACATACACGCTCTGCGAGGATACGAGCGGCGATGAGCCGAACCCCGCGCGCGCCGAACCGGACTCCAGTTGCGAAGCGCTCAACCGCCAAATGAGATTCCCCGTTTGACTGTCCAAACAGACGAGACCTCCCGATTCACTCTCCGACTCATAGCCGTAGTACGGGACCGACTCGGACCCGACGCATGCGTACAGCCTGCCGTTCGCCAGCGCCGGCGAGAACCACTCGACATCCGTCCCGTCCGAGGCGGTCCCTGATTCGGCCGCGCCGCCCTCCCCGCCGTAGTGCCAGGCTTCCGTTCCCGTGTGTCGATGGAGCGCCCAGATGTCGTTCGCATCCTGAAAGAACACGAGTCCCTCGCCGGCGACGGGTTGCAGCACCAGGAACTTGCCCGTCTCTGTCGCGTGCTGTGCGGCGTTCGATTCGAGGTCGGCGAGCCGATAGTCAAGGGAACCGGGAGCAAAACCGGAAAAACGCCAAAGAAGTGCCATTCGATCGAAGACAAATGACCCCGTGCCCGCGCGATCGCCACTGCCGCCGAACACGGGCCAATCGTACCCCGCATCCGGCGAAGCGATCGCCCGCACATCGGAGGCGAGCGCCCGCACGAGCGGCGCCAGCCTGACGGTTCGGCCGCCCCATTCGAACGCGCCGTCCTTCGATATCTCCGCGTGGCGCGCGACCCACCGATCGGTCTCCGCCTCGCGCCCGTCGAGCGCCGCCAACACCGCCAGCCGTGCCACCGAATCCGCCCGCGAGGCGCCCGGTTCCGCGTCGCTGCTCACGATATCGAGACCGACGTGGCGCGCCGTCGCGAAATCGCCGCACTCCGTCGCCAGGGCGATCACCGCCTCGGCCAGCGGAACGGCTGCTGACGTACATCGGTATCGATCGAGAAGCAGCACGAGCGCATCGATGTCGCGCCGGGCCACCGCACTCTCATAGCCCTGGCGCGCGGCACCGTCGTACAACTCGCGGTACACCGCCCGCCCCTTCACCGGCCAATTCGCGACGGTGCGATTCAGGAGACAACTCAAGCTCTCGTAGCGACCCTCTTCGACTTTCACCAACCGCGAGGCGAGCTTCGTGTAGATCGCATCAACCAACCGCGATGCCGCCTGCCAATCTCGCGTCTGCTCCAGCTTCTTCAAGCGACCCAACAACTCGCGCGCTTCGAAGCTGTCATCCACATAGGTGTCCGCGGCAATCGTCTCGGCGTTCCGATCCGGTGGATCATCGATGATCAACTCCGCGCGCACCGGATGCCACGGTGTGACACAGAACGTCACGCTAGCGATCCAGATTCGGCGCACCGAGTTTCTCATGACGACACACAATAACGCCTACCGGGCGAATACCGCCGTTGGTGTCACAGATATCGACCGATTAGCGGCTTCAGCTTCTCTGCGACATCCGCCGGGACGGAGCTTTTTTCCGTCCACAGCGCCAGTTCTAGAGCGTCGTGGCACCCACACTTCGTTGAGCCGGTATCGCCCACGAGACGGATCGCCCGCTCGATCAGCGCGCCGGCAGCCTCGCTGGCCCGCTTCATGTTGGACATGATCTCGCGCAGCAGCGCGCCTTTGTCCGATCCCGCCGCGTGCGGGCGCCAGCAGTCGTAGTCCGTCGGAAGCGCCACCAGCGCGTAGCACATCTCCGCCTCGCGGGCCAGCTTGGCCTCCGGCATGCACGTCATGCCGATCAAGTCCGCTCCCCACGAACGATGCAGCAGCGATTCCGCCCGGGTCGAGAACTGCGGACCCTCCATGCACACATAGGTTCCGCCGTCGTGTACCCGCCCGCCGACGAACTCGCCGGCCGCGAGCATTACGGAGCGCATGCGCTCTGAGTACGGCTCGGACAACTCGACGTGCGCCACCACGCCCTCGTCGAAGAAGGTCGACGCGCGACGCGTTGTCTTGTCGATTACCTGATCGCACACCACCAGATCGCCGGGCGCGACTTCCTCGCGCAGGCTGCCGGTCGCACCGGTCGCGATGATCTGCGTCGCCCCGAGCGTCTTGAGCGCGAAGATGTTGGCACGGTAGGGAACCGTCGAGGGGTTCAACGCGTGCCCGGCGCCATGCCGACTGAGGAAAAGACAATCCACCCCCTCGACGCGTGTCCGTAGGATCGCCCCGCTGGGGCGACCGAAGGGCGTCTCGATGTCGACACGGTCGGTGCCCTCACGCTTGGCAAACGCCTCCCCGATCCCCGTTCCGCCGATGATTCCCAAGACTTGTTCCGACACACCAGACTCCTTCCGCTGTCTTTGTGAAAAACGTCCATTGTCCCCACGTGATTATAGGCATTTGTTCGGAAATGTCGGGACTCCGGTGGCGGTTTGTGTGCAATCGCTCCCCTGCCCGAGCCGCGGGATTCATCCAGCGCGGAGATCGGGCGCGGCGTCGCCGACACCAACAATCTTAAACTTCTCGACGGTGATGAACGCGAAGCTGGGGTCGCCGACCGGCAACCGGAGATCCTGCGTGAGCGAGAACTCCAACGGGCCGGGACCTCACCCGAAGCCGCTGCGCTTCGCCCAGCGTTGGGCTATCAAGACGTAGTCGCCGTCACACAGCCCGCGGACGACGTACCGCCCGTCGCTGTCCGTGACCGCGCCGTACTACCACGCGCCCACTTCCGACGAAAGGACAACCGACACATTCGCCAGCGGCTTGTTCTTCGGCCCGAGAACCTGCCCGCTCACCTCCGAACCGTGCGACGGGTCCACATCCACCCGCGCCGTTTTGCCGCGCAAAACGTCGACCGGAACGTCAAGCAGCGGCGCGCTGAATCGACGTAAACGACCAGCTTTTCATCCCGCCTGCCGAGTTTCGGCACGACCGGCGAGCAACGCCGGCATCAGTCGGCGTATCCCAGGCTTCGCAGCCGCTCGATCTCCGCATCGGTCGGTCTGATCTGCTCGGGTGCAGCGGGTGCGCCGGTCACGGTGGACGCTTTGCGCTGATCCAACGCGAGACTCATCATTCGGCCGATCGCCAGGTCGGGGTCGAAGACGTTGTTCTGCTCGGCGGGATCCGCTCGCAGATCGAACAACTCATAACCGGGCTTCACCGGAATGCCTCTCGCGTTCAGCCCGATGTCGTCGGTGTGAATGAGCTTGTACCGCGCGTTGCGAACGTACTGTTTGCGATTGTAGCGCGTTATCTCGCCGAAGACGATCTGCGTCTCACCCTCCGGTGCGGCACCGGAGAGCAGAGGAACGCGACTACTGCCTTGAAAGGACGCCGGCGCCTCGATATCCAGGAGCCCGAGGATCGTGCTGGGGATGTCGATGAGTTCCACGGGCGTTTCGATGACGCGCCCGGCGTGCGCGCCGTCGGGCAAGCGGACGATGAGCGGAACGTGTACGACTTCTTCGTAGAGTGTCCACTGGTGTCCCTCCATCGAACCGTGCTCATTCAGTTCTTCCCCGTGGTCGCTGGTGAATACAATCATCGTCCGATCGAGGCCCAGCGTGCGTTCGATGGCCTCGAACAGGCGACCCAGATGCGTGTCGGTGTAGCGAATCTCGCCGTCATA
>JAJDDR010000197.1 GCA_029260255.1 Phycisphaerae bacterium | reverse complement strand
CGGTTCTCGGCTAGTCGCATGGTGGACGAGCTCGAGGGGGTCTACAGCCGATTGCTGGAGGAGCAGCGGTCGAGCAGTGAAGTGAGATAGCGCAAGAACTGGAACCGGTCGGGTGGTCTTGGGCGGTGGGACTTCTCTTCGCGCCCGCAATTCCGATTGGAGGGCGTCGTGGCCTGCCGTCCGTCGGTTCTGATGCCCGGGCGCATCGACAGTTCAGTCTCGCGCCGCTGGCGACGTTTCGGGCGTAGCGGAAACGACCGTGATCACCGCCGGAGTCGTCCGATTGACCTCGATCTTGTCGGTCGGCTCGGCGCCGATGAGGAAAGTTTGATGGTGTTCGGCCTCGGCGTGCAAGAGGTCGACGACGAAAGTACCGGCGGCGTTCCGGGAGATGCCGTAGGTGTACGTGGCCAAGTAGGCACGGTCCGTCGTTGCTACGCCGCTGCCGTCAATGCCGGCGAGCACTTGAGACTTGTCGACGTTGAACGCGACAAAACTGTCGGCCGCGTCGGCGTAGACGAAGTCCTGGCGTTCTTCGATGGCGATATCGATCAACTCGAACTGCCCGTTGCGGCCGCCGCTCGTGCCGACGTGAAGCTGGTAGCTCTGGAGCGTTTTCAGCGGCGCATCGATGAACACGCGAACCTGAACGGTGTCGCCGGGGCGCGCGATTCGTCGGCTCGGCACGAGCGTGAGGCCGGCGTCACCCACGACCCGCGGGCCATACTCGGGCGCCGGACCGCCTGAACACAGGCACGCGTTCGTGCCGGAGAAACACGTCAGCGCGTGGTTCGCGTCGTGGACATTGCAGAACCCATCCGGCGCGCAGGCGCCGAACGCGCCGCCGGCGTCGACGTTGATACCGTCGCACGCCGAGGTTCCGCTGAAGCAGCTCAGTGCGTGGTTTCGATCATGCACATTGCAGAAACCGTCGATTGCACATGAGCCGAACGCGCCGCCCAGGTCGGCCGGCACGAGCTTGGGCGAGTTGTTGCAGACCGGCGCTTCGCACGCGCACCAGTTGCAGACGTCATCACGAACGCCGTTGCCGTCGCGATCACAACACTGATCGGCCGTGCCGACCGGGCAGGCTGCGATCCCATCGCAGGTGAGTGTGAGGTGCCCCGTTCCTGACGAGCCCGGGGCCCCGCCAACCCGAATCAAGTACTCCCCGCCGCCCCCGACGTTGACCTGAAGCTCCGATGTGGCTCCACCGCAGCCGGTTGCATCGTCATTGCAGCCCAACAAGTCACCATCCAGCGGAACGCATCCGACGCCACCCTGATAAACGGCGACGCGCGTATCGTAATCCGCGTCGTCACAGGTGCTCACCGTGAGCGATCCCGTGCATATGGCCGTGTACTTGAACCAGATATCCTGAGCGATGGCAGTACCGGCAACGGGCGAACAACCAGACGGATGCGCCGGACCGTCAGTCGTCGTGCAATTCGTGTTGATCGGATGCAAGCCGTCGGACACGACAGCGGCGTTTGGGCAATTGTCATTGAGAATCCCGATCTGAACACTCAGGTTCTGGATCTCATCGACGACGAAGGCGCCGCCAACGGAGTCGTTCAGATTCGTGCCGGCGTCCGGTTGACCGCCGAACGGCACAAAGCTGATCTCATGCTCGCCGCACGCATCGACCGAAGCCGCGATCTCGAATTCCCCAAGGTACCGGATTCCATCAACCAACGTGCCCGCAGGAAGTTGACCAAGGCCGCCGACAAACCGGAAACCGGCCGTCTCGGACGGTGGCGGCGCCGCTTCGCCATACTCCGGCACGATAGTGACGTCGTTGGCAAAGACGTAATCCGCTCTTCCTTCGTCGATGAACACCGAGTCGCCGCCGGTTGCTCCCGGGTCGTTGTCGACATAAGCGACCGTTCCCGTCGCTTGGCCGACCACCGTCGCGTCCCAGCGCACGACAACTTGATAGAGGCTCAACGCGGCGGAGCGCACTGTATCTTCGATCCACACGACCACGGGCATCGCACTCCCCGGGGCCACGATCAGCGACGTGTTGCCCGACGCGGCAACGGTCAGTTCCTGCCCGTCCACCGCCATGTAGACCCGCCGGACCTGGCACACGCCCTGATTGCACAGCCACGGTCCGCCTCTGCACTCGCCGCCTTCGTTGATCGGTGTCAGCGTATCGCAGTTGCCCGCCGCACCGCCGGGGTCGCACGTCGCCGTGCTGCAGTCGTCGCTCGCCGGGGTGCAATCCGGTGCGGATCCCGCGATGCATCCTCCGAGTGTGTCGCACAGATCCCCGACCGTACAGGCACCGCCGTCCTCGCAAGGTCCGCCGGCATTGATCGGAATCAACACGTCGCAGTTGCCGGCCGTTCCGCCGGGATCGCATTCCGCGCTGTTGCAGGCGTCTCCCGCGCCGGAGCAGTCTGCGCGCGGCGTCAGGGCGTCGCAGTTGCCGACCGCTCCGTTCGGATCACAACCGGCAGTGAAGCACGGGTCCTCGAACATCGAGCAGTCCGGCGCCACTCCAACACATTCGTTGCCCGAACAAGTGTCGTTGATCGTGCAAACGTTGTCATCGGTGCATGGCACCTCGCACGCGGTCGATACGACGAGGACATCATCGAGGAACCAATCGTCGTCCGCCGCGTTAACCTCCGCGCGGAAACGGACCCGAAACTCATCGTGGAGCGCGGCCGGCGGGAGATCGTGCGTGTGAAACTGAAAGGTGTCCTGTGCCGTACCATCGGATACGACGCGATTGAGTTCTATCCAGTGCAACCCCGACTCCCAGTATTCGACGACGAGTTCCTCGCCCGCCTCGACCCCGCGATGTTGCGTGAAGTAAGACAGCCGGGCCGACGGCTCTGCGGAGAGCGGTATGAAGTTGCTCCGAAGATCATCGTCGCGGTAATCCCCCGGTCCGGCCGCGTTCAGGTTGGCGGAGCCGGACCCACTCGGCTCATTGACGGCCGCGGAACTCAGCAGAACGCCGTTATTGTAGGACCAGGCCGATGCATCCGGGTCGGGACCTTGAGATTCAAAACCGTCGAAGAACGGTAGTGTCGCCGGCGGCAAGACGCTGCCGACGCATGGTCGCGTTGAGATGTAGGGCACCATCGAAGCAACAGAACTCGGTCCGAATTGGAGGGGGTCGAGTCCGTCGCAGTTGCCCATCGGGGTGCACATGATTCGGCATTCGGGCTCTGCGTTGCAGTGGGGCGCGGTCCACGTGTGCCCCAACTCGTGCGCCGTGAGAGTCGCACGTGAGAGGATGTCCTGCGCAAAGAAGGTCGTCGACAGACCGTTCGCCGCCGTCGAGCAGACGTTGTTGCTGAACGCCAGGCCTATCTGGAGTCCGAAGTTCTTGCCCGTAAGGAGGTGCTGCAAGTCGCGCTGGATGGCAAGCTCGGGATCGGATTCCCACGTGTCGAGCATCTGATTGAGAAGGGTGTTGATGTCGGTCGCCGTGTACGGCGCGCCGGGCACCGTTCGCACGATAGCCGTAGTGAATTCGTACGTCAGATTGAGCGGACTGACTTCATACAGGGGTTCGAGCGTGTTGATCACCGTCTCCATGTCCTGGACGGCTGTCCCCACGTCCGAACCGTTCCCCTCGAAGTACTCGAAGTCCGAATCGAGGGCGATATCGGCGATCCGCATGCCGGTGCCCGTGGGTGCGCCCTCAGCGCCCCCGACGCTCTGCAGCCGAGGGAACCTCGGCCCGCGGTATTCCGCGCTGCCGCAGCGATAAGGGCGTCTCGCGAGTCGGTCGCTCTCCGCATAAACAACGTGGTCGGCCGGCGAATGCGAAACGCCCAGCGCCGCCAACGATTCAACACCGAGAACGTCTTCAGTCGCATAGATTGCGGCGGTCAGTCGCCCGTTCGCATACGTGGCTCGAACGCGCGCATCCGGACGCTCGAGAACCGTCCCTCGGTACGTGATGATCGGGGGCGCCGCGGCGGGGTGCAATGCGCCACCGGGTTCCGACTGTACGAGCACCCGAAACCCATCGGATCGCACCGTGTGTTTGCGCAACTCGATCGTCCAGGGCGCGCCTCCCACGATGATCGATGTCGTGACACTGCTTCCGTCCGCCGTCGATTCGAATTCCAACGCCTGAGTGGTCAGCGACGACAATCCAAGCCGCTGGCGAAGCGCCGCTGCGAGCGTCGGGTCGGGATTGACCGAGTGCGCAGCAACCGACGCGGCAGGGTTGCTCGTCGACTGCGCTCCTCCAGCGCAGATGAAACTCGCCGCCAATACGATGGTCACAGCCGATGCAACGAGTGGACGGTGTACATGCATGATATGTTGCTCCAAAGCGCGATCGTGCAGCAGAAAGTCCGGATATGGATGCGGAGCAAGCCGACGCAGGCGGGTCGAAATGCGAGGCGTCGAACTCCCCGGCCGTCATCCGTCGCAGACACCGATCATGTCTCAACCCACCCAGCGTAGCAACTACTCCATGCCGATTGCAAGCAGACAATTCAAACGTCGCTCCGGGCGGGTCCCGTTCGGTCCCGATCCGAAGCTGGGGGCAATGGTGCGGGACCGGATCGGGTGACACTTCCAGGCAGTGTTCGATGAAGAGGACACGCTCCGAGTGCCCACGTCGGGGACTACCTCCGCACGGGGTGGTTCCGCCGCGCCGGTCCTGGAGGGTTCCTGGCATGGCTCACTCGGATTGCGGAGAACAACCCCTCGGATGCCGCGCGGGAGTTTGATCGCAGCAAGTGACCTCTGAGGCGCCGGTGCGTGGGCGTCTCGCCGGCGGATGGGTCATGCCTCGGGCTGCTGGCCTGGTCCGGGGTTGCACGACACCCGGTCGGAACGCTGCTGAGGATGAGGCCAAGTCCCTGCCCGAAGCGGCGGAAGCTCGCTCCGGATTGCGCAACCGCCGTCCGCGGGTTGGATCTCGAAGGCAAGATCGGGCGCGAAGCGTCCGCCGAGTTACGACGTCCGCGCGGAGCTGTCGGCACGCTCCGGGCCTGTGCGTGGAGCCTGTGTCTGCGTACTCTCGGTATGGAGTGGAAGCTCTTTCCGCATTCGGCGTGAATGACGGGCGTGCGACGTCGATTTGCACCTCGGGTGTGCTGATGATGTGGAGCACCATGCCGGAAGAATCAAGTTTCCCAAAGTGCCCGGCTCGACAGACAATCGGTCCGCCCTTGGCGGATGGGGAGTTGGCGTTGGCACGGTGGGCTCTGTTGAAGGCGTTGATCCAACTGGTCAATGGTGATTCGCCGCACCGGCACCGGGTCTTGGCGGGCTCTGCGGACACTGCACCCATATCCGCCATTGACGCAAAGGTCCCGCCCAACGCTCCGAGCCGAACTTCGTGGGATACGCGTCGTGCTTCCCCAAGCTGGGATCGCGGCTGCCACCCTGATTCCCGGGTGCCGGACTCAATCGGGCGCCCGCGCCGGCCGACGCGGACCAAGCCTACGGGCGGCGATCCTTCGCAATACCCGTTGTTGCCGGCGGTCAGGAAGCGCGGGAATCCGGCGGTTTGGGGGGGTGAGTGGGCTGGTCTGACTGGGGAAAGCCGAGTGATCGGCAGAGATCGCCGAGGGAGACGGCTTGGGCAGAGGGGGTTCGTTTCGAGGATTGGG
>JAJDDR010000196.1 GCA_029260255.1 Phycisphaerae bacterium | reverse complement strand
GGCGCTCTTGCGCGGCGAAGTAGCGGCCGGGCAAACCAATAAACCGGTCAGCTACCCGTTGGGACCGGACGGGGTGCAGACGCAGCCGGCGTGCTGTTTCGAATCGCCGCTGCCGAAGGGGTGCGACGAGGCGCAGTGCTGCTTCTTCGTGGCGACCGGTTGCGATGACGACCCCAAGTCGCAGAACGAAACGAGCATAGCAGTGGCACCGTGGGATTCGACAATCCTGCTCGCTTCTTGGAACGACGCGTCCGAGCAATACCTGATCGGGTCCGATCGCAACGGCTTGTACGGCATCGGGTTTGCGATCTCGCGCGATGGTGGAAGCACATGGGAACGGCTGGACCGCACGTTCGACGCCTGCAACATCTCGTGCAACCCGGAGTTGACCTGCGATCCTCAGGTGGACGTGTGTTGTTTTGAGCAAGGGCACGCGTTCACTCGCGCGCTGGATCTGTGCGACGACGACCCGAGTGTCAACTGGAGTGGATTCGAGGCGGACCCGGCGTCCGGCGCGGGCGGAAACGGATATCTCTACCAAGTAGGGCTTGGCGGTCAAGTAGGGCTTGGCGGTTCGTTCTTCTCCCGGCTGGCGTGGACCAATCCTCTGATCGGCTGGGAAATGACGCGAACTCCGGGAGCGGGCGGCGGTATCGATAGACCCTTCGTATCGGCGGATCCGGACGCACAAGAGGACACGGTCTACGTGCATTGGTCCGCAGAGAACGGAAGCGAGAACACGCTCCGCCTGAGCGCATCCGCTACCGCGGGCGACGACTTCTTCCCGCCCGGCACGCCGCCGGTGGAGGCGCTGAAGCTGGCTTACCGGGACAACGCGACCCATTGCGGCAAGGGGTTTTGCACCTGGGGTACGGCGTCGGTCGTCGGTCCGGGTTTCAATGGCGAGCGGTACGCCCACATCATCTGGCGGCACTGGAGCGGCGCGGACATCACGCTGCCCTCGGGAGAGCAGTTGGATCAGATACGATACCGGCGAGCGGAGTGGATCAGCGGGAATCTCGTTTTCGACCCGCCGTTGCCGCCGACGGAGTCGACTCCCTGTACCGATGGTGTGGATTGCGAGGAGGGCATCATCTTCGACCATCCCGAGCCACCATCGCTCGCCGCGAGATTCGGTGAGGGCTTTCGGCGTACGTTTAACCATCTGGTTGAGGACGCCGTGAACTTCAGCAGGGCGGACAGCCTCCCCGTGCACCGCAGGTACGCGCCGACCGGTCACCCTTCGGTCGCGGTTGATCCCAATACCCCGAGCTTCTGCAACCGCGGGGGGAACATCTACGTGGCCTATACGGCCGAGGCGTGGCCCGGTGATTGCGTCGGGTGTACGGTCAACGGCGAGTCGTGCGATGCTCCGGCCGAGCACCGGCGGGTCGACTCCAACATCTATGTTGTGCGTGGGACGCTCGATGCCGACGGTGACATAGCCTGGTGGCAGCCGGTTTGCGTGACGTGTGAAACGGGAACCTGCGCCGCTGAGAACTGCGAGAACTGCAACAACGGGCAGGCAACGTGCGGAGACCACTGTCCGCTGCAATTCTTCCCGTGGGTCGCCGTAGACGCCGCCGGACGGGTCGCCGTCATGTACTTCGACACGGCGATCGACAACGCAATCGACCTCCCTGGTCTTGGCAGCCGCTGCGACATGAACGTGATCTATGACATCAAGCTGGCGTACTCGCTCGACGGCGGGGTCACTTGGGAGCCGCCGCGGACGGTGACCGACCCCGGCGTGCGGTCGGAGACTCAAACGGACAGACCGCCGCCCAACGACACAATCTTCATCGGCGACTACGCGGGGCTCACCGCTTCGGGAGATGGGAACTTCCAGCCGCTGTGGACGGATCTGCGGAACTGGGCGGGCGAATTCGAGGAAGTCACTCCCGGTGATGTCTACACCGACACGGTGACGATAGCCGATCCCGTCGTGCCCATGGGCGACTACGACAAGAACGGCACGGTCGACCAGACCGACCTCGACGCGCTTGCCGCGTGTCTGTGCTCGACGGACCTGTCGTGCGCGATCTTCGACTTCGATCGGGACGGGAAGGTCACGACGATCGACCAATGCCACCTTCACGACTGTGCCACCGGCACGATTCCGGACCCGCGACCTGCGTGTTACGTATCCGATTGCGCCTCAGATTGTGCCACGTGCCCCGACACGGACGCCTGCGCCGACGTCGACGACAACGGCATCACGGACGACGTCTGCACGTGGTGGGATTGCTGCGGAACGTGTTATGGAACGCCGCTCGCGGTTCCCTCGGACATGGGTGGTGCGTTCGGCGCGTGTTTGCCGGACGGCTTCTGCAATATCCACGATCGCAACCACGCCTTGACGTGTTTTTCCGGGGACAACCCCTGCGAGACGATCAACATCGACGCGGGCGGTGCGTTCGGAGCGTGCCCGCCGGACGGGTTCTGCAACATCCACGATGCGAACCACGCGCTGACGTGTTTCGCGGGGACGAACACGTGTACGTGTGGACCCGGTCCTGACGCACCGCACGAGCCGCAGATCGTGGGAAACGCAACGCTTCACGTGGTAGCCGATCGGGATTCGCTTCAGCCCGGTCGTAGTGTCGACGTGCGGGTCTACATTGCCGAGCCGATGGATACGATTCAGAGCTATCAATTGCAACTGAGCGTCAGCGGCGGTCAGCGCGGGCGGCTTGAACTTGTCGACATCGTTGTTGAACCGCGCCCGGACGCTGTGTTTGACGGCTTGCCCGACGATTTCGACGCGTTCAATGTCGAAACCGGTCGGATGATCTGGGGATTGGACTGGGGGAACGTCAAGACGGCCGGCAGTGGATATCTGGCAACATACACGTACATCGCGTCGGACGACGCAGTCGGACAGTTCGTCATCGACGTCGCGAGGAACGATGCGGCGGGCGACCAGACGTTCCTTGTTTCATCCTTCAGAGACAAGATCGACGTAGTGAATACGGTTCCCGCGGTTATCAACATCGCGCCAATGGGCGCGGGCCAGTGAGGGAGTGCGTCATGTGGACGGAAAAGAATCGACTGGCGGCATTGACGGTTCTCGGGATTGCGACTGTCAGTCTCCCATGTGCTGCGCAGTTTCCCACTGTCTTTGACTGGGAGGACTTCGACGGTCGCTCCGGGTTTACGGTGTGGGGGCAGCAGATCGCGTACGATTTTCGCGAGCAGTTTGATTTCGGAAACAGAGTGTCCGGACTGGGGGATGTGAATGCCGACGGCATCGACGACATGGCCTGCGGAGGGGTCGGATCATCGTTTGCCACCGGCAGCGTGCGCGTGTTTTTCGGGCGCAGCGATATCGGTGGCGACGGGTCGTGGAGCGTCGTGGATCTGAACGGGTGCAACGGGTTCAGAATCCCCGGCGTTGCCGACGGCGTGAGATCCGGCGAGGTGCATGCGGCGGGCGACTTCAACGCCGACGGTGTGAACGACATTTTGGTCGGCGCCTCGTACGCATATCCCAACGGCATTGTCGTCGCAGGAGAAGCGTACGTCATCTACGGTCGCAGCGGGTTGGGCGCGTCGGGTTTGTTCGACCTCACAGCGCTCGATGGTTCGAATGGCTTCAGAATCCAAGGCGTTTATCCGCTAGGGGCGCTGGGACAGGAAGGCGCCCACGTCGGCGATGTCGACGGGGACGGCATCTCGGACATCATGCTGTCGTCGCCCGGCGCGGATCCCGACGGACGGATCAACGCGGGGCAGGTGTACGTTCTGTACGGCGGTCACCACATCGGCGATGCCGGGACCATCCGCGTGCCGGACGCGATCGTGCCCGCGAACGGTCTGATCATCAACGGCGTGCACGCGGGAGACAAGGCGGGTGCGCGACTGGGCGCTGCCGGCGATTTCAACGGTGACGGATACGGCGACCTGCTGATCACGGCGTACTTCGCCGTCCCCGAGCCGGGAGCACGCGGGCTGGTGTACCTCGTCTACGGCGGACCGGACCTGACCGAGGACGGCACGTTCGAGCTGGCCGATCTGGACGGGACCAATGGATTCGTTATCCACGGAACGTCGTACGAGGGGAGCGGAAATCATCATTTGCAGACCGGGCAGTACATCACCGGCGTCGGTGACGTCAACAACGATGGTTTCGACGACATCGCGGTCACCGGCGATTCGCTCATTCTCGGCGCGCAGGATTTCGTCGCCATCGTCAAGGGCGGCACCAACGTCGCACCAAACGGCACGCTCGAACTCGAAGACCTGAACGGGGAAAACGGCTTCGCCATCGTTCGAGGTGGCAGCGCGGCGGGATTTGCGACCGTGTCATCGGCGGGTGATCTGAACGCCGACGGGATCGACGACCTGTTCACGGATTTCGGCACGGTGCACGTTGTGTACGGAAGTCCTGACATTGGAAGCGACGGCGTCATCGCGATGAACGAGCTCGACGGGCGTGACGGGTTTCGGTTCATTCCTTTCGATGTCACATACGTGCTGGCCTGCGCGGGCGACATCAACAACGACGGGTTGTCCGACATCATGGCGGGCATGGAGTACGAGCCGCCGGGGCCCGGCATCCCCTCGGGATTCGACATCGGCGCGATGCAGGTCATCTTCGGCCGTCGGATGGGGGATGGGGATTTGGACGCAGATGTCGATCTAGCCGACTTCGGGGGGTTCCAGGCTTGCTACGGCCAACCGCCCGACGGCGACGTGCCGGACGCCTGTCACCCGTTCGATTTCGATAAGGACAACGACGTGGACCTCGCCGACTTCGAGGCGTTTCAGAAGGTGTTCGGATCGGGGGTGTAGGGAGCCGTCAGTCGTCAGTTGTCAGTTTTCAGCAATCAGGGGGGGGCACTCATTGGTCCTGCCCACGGGACTGGGCCATGTGAATGATCCGCGTTATGATCGTCGAACATGGCGACTCTGGACTACCGAACCGCGGGTGAATCGCACGGGCAGAAGCTGATCGCCCTCGTCGAAGGGATGCCGGCCGGCGTCCGCGTGGACTTCGACCTGATTAATCGAGAGTTGCGCCGGCGCCAGGGCGGGTACGGTCGCGGCGGCCGAATGAAGATCGAAAGCGACGAGGTCAACGTCGTCTCGGGGATTCGCGGGCACGAGACCATCGGAACGCCCGTCGCTCTGGAGATCGCAAACAAGGACTGGCGCATCGACACCGCGCCGCCGGTCCACCGTCCTCGCCCCGGTCACGCCGACCTGGCCGGCAGCCTGAAGCAACTCACTACCGACTGTCGCTCGACGCTCGAACGAGCATCCGCCCGCGAAACCGCGGCGCGCGTCGCCGCCGGGGCGCTCGCCAGATGCCTGCTGAACGAATTCGATATCGAAGTCGTCGGCTATGTGCGCCGTATCCACACCGTCGAGGCCAAGATCAACCCGGCGTGGTCGGCCTCCGAGTTGGCGGCGCGGCGTGACGCCAACGAAGCCTACTGCCCGGACGACGCCGTGGCGGACGCGATGATCGACGCCATCCGAGCGGCCAAGAAGGACAAGGACACCGCCGGCGGAATCGTCGAAGTGCAGGTGCATGGACACCCGCCCGGGTTGGGCAGCACGGCGCGATGGCAGGACAAACTCGACGGTCGGCTGATGCAGGCCGTTGGTTCCATTCAGGCGTTCAAGGGCGTCGAGATCGGTATGGGCTTTCAAGTCGCCTCACGCCTGGGCAGCGAAGTTCACGACGAGATCGGCTACGACGCCGCGAAGCGAGACACGCCCGCGCTGGGGTTCACCCGGTCCACAAACAACGCCGGCGGAATCGAAGGAGGCATGACCAACGGGCAGCCGATCATGGTCCGCGCCGCGATGAAGCCGATCAGCACCCTGCTCAAGGGGCTGCCCAGCGTCAACCTCGAAACCAAGCAGCCCGAGCAGAGCGACTACGAACGCAGCGACGTCTGCAGCGTGCCGGCCGCCAGCGTCGTCGCGGAAAACGTCGTCGCCTTTGAGATGGCCCGCGTGCTGGTGGAGAAGTTCGGCGGCGATACCCTTCAAGAGATGCGCGCGGCGTACGAGCGGTTCCTTCTGGCGGCACGGAATCTGGGAGAACCCCGCCGCACCGAGTAACCCATGCTTCGATATCGCAAAGTCCTCCTCATCGCGTCGGTCGTCGGCGTCGTCGGTTCGCTGTCGACAACGCTGGGGTACGCGCTGCACCTCCGCGGCAACGGTTATCGCCGATCGCTCGAAGCAAAACTGTCGCGCAAGCTTCAAATGCATTTGTCCATCGGTTCGGTCGAGCCGCTGTCGCTCTCGTCGCGCCGGCTGAATGACCTCCGGGTGCGCACCCGCCGGCAGCCGACCGAAGTGTTCGCCTGCGATCGGGCGGTCTGGCGTCAGAATCTACAGAACGGTCGCAAGACCTACGCGCTCGATCTCGAGGACGGTTGGCTGGTCGTCGGAACGCGAACGTGGGGACCCGACGAGTACCGCGACATGCTCAAGACGGGGCTGGGGCACGACTTCGCCGCGCTCGGTCTCACCGAGATTCGCCTGAGCGACATTGATCTTCGATGGATGCACCCGCGCGCACAGTTCGTGGCCGAGCGCACATCGGGCGCAATCTACTTCGACGATTCCGGCACCGGGCGGGCCACACTGTTTGCTCCGTGCCTCAACGGGATCGAGGTGGGCACTCCGATTCGTATCTCGGCCCATTTCACTCCCGGACCGCGACTGCAGTTCCATGAGGTCGTGCTCAACGTCCCCGAATCTCCGCTCAGCACGCTGAATCCGGACGCCTTCGTCGGCGGAAACGTGACGCAGGGACGTTTCACCGGGACGGTGCGCTATCGAGGTCCGGTGGCCAATCCCGAGGTGACCGTCAGCGGCGCCGTGAGTAACGCGTTGTTGCGCGAGCTGACCCGCGCGCTGCCCGGAGGACCGTACGACGGTCGCGCCGATGTCGTCGTCGATGAGGCCCGATTCGGCGAATCGTCACTGCGCGCGCTGCGGTTTGCGGGCGAGTTGAACGACCTCGACCTCGGTCAGCTCCTTCCCGCAATGACCCCCCCCCTGACCGGCCGGCTCGCACTTCGCGTGCATCAAGCCGTCTACGAACAGCGGCACATTCGCTACTTCAGCGGCGAAGGCCGCGCGACCGAAGTATCACTCGCAGCGCTGACCGGCGTGATCGGGCGCGGGCGCGTGACCGGCACGCTCGAGGTGATGATTCACTCACTCCTCGTGGTCGACGACCAGCTCGTACTTGCGGACGTCACGCTCGACGCCACTCCCGATGCCGGGTCCGAGGCAACAATCGACCGCGACATGTTGCGCACGGTATCCACCCGGGCACTCGGTTTCGACGCGACGGTTCTGCTGCCGAGCAACGTCCAGGATATCGACTACACCCACCTCGGTGTTCGTCTGGAACTGAACAGAAACGAATTGCGCGTCCACGGCACGCACGGCGAGGAGGGCAAAACCATCCTGACGGTGAACATCCTCGACCACGAATTCGGTATCATCGACGAGCCGAGCCGCACCTTCAAAGTCGACGATCTCGTCGGACAGCTACGACGGCACCTCGACGAGTACGACACCGAGAGAATCCGTCGCTGGTGGCTTTCGCGACCGTCGGACTCCAAGCCGCGCGACGATTGACACGCTCGAATCGGGTAGGAGGCGGGGTTGCCCCCCAATGCTGTTGACTTAAGCGGTCGCCGTTTTCGGAGTTGGTCTTGGCGAAAACTCCGGCGTGAGTCGGTCGCTTTCTTGATTGAATCGCGAGGCGAAAACCGCTATAATTCATGCGTGAAACGTGCTACGAGACCTGTTGGATACGGACGAAAAGAGTGCGAAGAATTCCACAAGAGGAGATAGCTATGGCACAGGACGTGCGTGAAATCTGCGGGCCAGACCACCGGATTTCTTGAGAATATTCTTACTTTCTTTTCCAGCGGTATAAGCCCTCATCCAGAACAAGATCCAAAGCATTTCAATCGCAAACGCAAGCTGTCCTTCGAGCGACTGGTGGTCTTCATCCTTCATATCGTCTCCGGGGACACAAAAGGGATAGACA
>JAJDDR010000195.1 GCA_029260255.1 Phycisphaerae bacterium | reverse complement strand
CCCAATCCTCGAAACGAACCCCCTCTGCCCAAGCCGTCTCCCTCGGCGATCTCTGCCGATCACTCGGCTTTCCCCAGTCAGACCAGCCCACTCACCCCCCCAAACCGCCGGATTCCCGCGCTTCCTGACCGCCGGCAACATTCCACGCCAGTGCACGGTCGTATGCTCCGGAAGCCTGTTGGTGACGAGCATACGAACGCGGTCGCCTTCGACGGCTTCGATGGTGGGCCCTGGAGTGCGACCGTTGTACCCCCAGCACTTGACGATCATGCCTGGCGCAAACTCCTGTTCCACCTCCTCAGCCACGATGTGGAATTCCTTGGCACCATCCTTCATCGTCCAGGGCATCACGGTGCCGCTTGGCGTCACTACCGGAGTAAACGCTCGTTCACTCGTACGATCGAGACTATCTGGACCGGTGTCGGATTGCGGAGTTGGATTCCCATCTCCGAACGCGCGCCGCAGAAATGTCGCCGTCGCGGCGAGCGCACCGGACGCGACGACTTGACGACGTGTCCATTTCATGGGCCACCTCCTTCGTGATGATGTTGTTTCTCGATGTGCCGTGCTGTGGGCTCCGACATGACGGGCTGCCCGAGGTCGCCACCATCGAACGGCATTCGGCCGCCGATGGCGCGTTCGAGCTCCGTACGGGCAATCCAGTAATCCCGAATCGCTTCGATGGAGTCAAGCACTGCCCTGAGTTCGGCGCTCTTAGCGTCGCGGAGATCGAACGCCCCGGTCAGCATGAAGTTGTATTCCTCCTGCGTCTTCTCGACGATCTTCCGCCGCAAGGGCAACACACCGTCACGGAACCGTTGCGCCATGGATCGAGCCGCAAGAAGCCGGAAACGCGCCTCTCTGACTTCCGATCGTATTTGAACCGCCAGTGCGTAAAACTCGTGCTCAACCTGCCTTCGCTCCGAGTCGACCCGCGCGATGTCGGCTTGGTGCTGGTCAAACACGGGCAACTCCAACGACAGACTGGGGCCGGTCTTCCACTGGCGATCGGCCTCGCGTTCCGCGCTGACACCGACTTCGAGTGAACCCAGCCAACGCCACGTTTCAATGAGGTCCAACTCATGCCCGCGTTTCCGCAACTCCCAGTGCATGGCCTGCAGGTCCAGGCGCTGTGCCACCGCGAGCGACTCCATGTTGTCAAGTCGAGATTCCGCTTCCGGGATCTCGGCAAGCGAGTCTGCGATTCGGTAGTCGGTTTCGGATCCCCAAAGTCCCATCAAACGAGTCAGGTGTTCGCGTGATGCGGAGCTCCCAGCTTCCGCAGCCGCGAGCTCGAGTTGTACGTTTTCGGCCTCGACTTCATGTTTTGCTAGCTCAAGGTCGCTGAGGTTCCCGGCGGTATGCAATTCGCGCGCGAATGTCGCCGCAGCGTCCGCCACGTCAGCGATATCGAGGAGTACTTTCATGCATTGCAGATCGGCCTGATGGTGAAGAAACGCGACCCGGGTATTCGCCGCAAGGTCCAGTACCACCTGGGTGACTGCAAGTTGAACACGTTCAAACTGCTCTCGAGCGATTCGCTTCTGCGCCGGCAGCATGAGCACGTAAAGGAAATCGCCGACGACATCGAGCCCCACATTCGTTCCAGAGGGAGTCACATCGGGAATTCGCGCCGACGCGGCAAACACGGGATTGCGCAGTAGTCCCGCCTGGACGACATCCGCGAGGGCGATTCCAATCCGTTCATACTCGGCCTGCAAAGACCGGTTATTCAGCAGCGCTATCTGGGTGCCAGAGTCGGCCGTCAGTTCATGTGAGAGCGATAAGCGGATGGCCTCGGTGACACTTCGGCCTTCTGCGCTGCCTGCCCGCCAGTGGACGTGGAGCCCAAGTCGGGCGTCAGTCGCCTGTTCGACCGCCCTGAAGCTGTCGACCTTATCCACATGAGCGCAAGAAGCGATAGTCAGGACTATGGTCGAACCATACCACAATCTGTACTGTTTATTCATCATGGCTGGTCGGATTTCTCCTTCTTCTCTCCTTGCTTTTTGACCAGCACCATTCCGCATTTGGGGCATTGGCCTGGATCGGGTTGTTGGACTTCTGGATGCATCGGACACGTGTAGAAAGTGGTTCGGCCTTCGCCCGCTGTTTCGTTAGCGTCCGTTGCGGTGGTTGGCCCCGCATTTGAAGACGCCGCAGTCGCCTTTGCTGGGTTCGACTGAGAAGGAGAACGAACCTGTGCCTCCGGTGCAGCGGGGTGCGCCGGGTGCCCGGCGGAAAGCGAGTCGTTTTTCGTCGTCGTGGCGCAGCTTGGCAGAAAAGCAAAGCCCATGATCAGGATGATTCTCGTCTTTGACATGCGATCAAACTCCGTTATGCGACAGTTTGCGGTCCCGGAGCGCGTGCGGCAGTGTCCGGGTGTTTCTTCGAGTAGATAAGCCAGTAAGTAATGGGAAGCACGAACAAGGTAAAGACCGTTTTTGACGTTTCGGAAGACAAGGAGGTTTCCCGATGCAGAAGAAGTACGTTGTTCGATTGAGTGATGAAGAGCGCGATACGTTGCAAGAGGTGATCAAGAAACTTAAAGGGACAGGCCAGAAAGTTCGGCGTGCCCAGG
>JAJDDR010000194.1 GCA_029260255.1 Phycisphaerae bacterium | reverse complement strand
TCTACCTCGCGGAGCAGGAAAAGCCGCTGCGACGGCGCGTGGCCGTCAAGCTGATCAAACTGGGCATGGACACTCGCACGGTCCTCGCGCGGTTTGATGCTGAGCGTCAGGCGCTCGCCCTCATGAACCACCCCAACGTCGCCCGGGCGCTCGACGCGGGCTCGACGGAGGACGGCAGGCCGTACTTCGTGATGGAATATGTCGAGGGTGATCGTATCACCGAATACTGTGACACAAATCGCTTGCATGTCTCCGCGCGGCTGGCGCTTTTCAGACGGGTCTGCGACGCCATCCAGCACGCTCACCAGAAAGGTGTTATTCATCGAGACATCAAGCCTTCCAATGTCATCGTCTGCCGGGAAAACGGCAACCCCGTTCCCAAGGTGATCGATTTCGGCGTGGCAAAAGCGACCAATCAGCTCCTTACGGAGCGAACAGTATTCACTGAACAGGGCGTGTTAATCGGCACGCCGGAGTACATGAGCCCCGAGCAAGCGAGAATTGATAACTCCGATGTCGATACCCGCTCGGACATCTACTCACTCGGCGTGCTGCTCTACGAACTGCTCGTCGGCGTGTTGCCCATCGATACCGAAGCACTGCGCCGGACCGGCATCGACGAGCTGCTGCGGCTGGTTCGAGAGCATGACCCTCCAAAACCGACGACACGACTCGCCGTCCTCGGCGACCAGGCTGTCCAGTGCGCGCGGCAACGCAGTACCGAGCTATCGACACTGATACGAAAGATCCGTGGCGACCTCGACTGGATCGTCATGAAATGCCTGGAGAAGGACCCCAATCGCCGGTATGCAACCATCGCAGCATTCGTCGACGACCTGGACCGCTACGCTCAACACCAGCCCGTGGCTGCCGGTCCACCGAGCGCGAGCTATCGGCTGCGCAAGTTTGCCCGACGCCACCGGGCGCTGGTCGTGGGTGCGGCTGCGGTGTCGATCACTCTGCTGGCGGGAGTCATTTCCACCGCCATCTTCGCCGTTCGCGAGTCGCGTCAACACGCCGCCGCCCAGGCCCAGGCCGACACGACTCGTGCCGTCAACGCCTTCCTGAACGACATGCTCTCGTCCGTCGACCCGAGGAACGCGGGGCCGGAGGTCACTGTGCGCGAGGTGCTCGACGAGGCCGCCGGACGCGTTGAGGCGGAGTTGGCTGGTCATCCGGAGGTCGAACGGAACATTCGCGGAACGATCGGCCGGGCCTATATGGCGCTCGGCATCTTCGACGAGGCGCTGCCGCATTTCGAGCGCTCGCTGACCCTTGCCGTTGAACTGTACGGCGATCAATCAGAGGAATCCGCGGCGAGCTTGAACGAATTGGGATACGCGTTGAAGCAGATGGGACGCTTCGCGGATGCGGAAGGTCTTCATCGCCGGGCCTTGGAAATCGAGATGAAGCTCTTTGGCGAAAACGACACCCGCGCCGCCGCCAGCATGAATCACCTAGCACAGTCGCTCTACGACCAGGGCAAATACGACGATGGCCGCCCGCTTTTCGAACGCGCCTTCGAGATTCGCAAACGAGAACCCGGACAACAGGATTTGCCCTTCATCACCAGCCTGAGCAACTTGGCCCGTGCCCGATACACGAGCGGAGACTATGCGGAAGCGGTACGCCTTCAGAAAGAGGCGCTGCGACTCATGACCGACCTCTTCGGCGAGTCGCACCCGGATACGGTCGGTCAGATGAACAACGTCGCCTTTCTGACCATGACCAACGGCCAATACCAGGAAGCCGAAGCGATGTTCCGCGAGGTGGTCGGGCACTATCGCACACACTACGGACAGGCTCACCCCGACATCGCCCGGTCACTGAACAATCTAGGCGAGTGCCTTCGCCGCCAAGACCGATACGAAGACGCCGCAGCCATCCACCGCGAGGCCCTCGCCATGCGGCGGGAGTTGCTCGGCACGGATCACCCCATGGTCGCCAAGTCCCTGAACAATCTGGCCCTGGCACTCACGTCGTTGGAGCGGTACGAGCAAGCCGCCGCACTGCATGCTGAATCACTCACCATCCGCAAAGACCGCTTGGGTGGTGAACATCCGGATATCGCCACGACCCTCAACAATCTGGCGTTTGTGCAGTACAAGCAAGGCGCGTACGAACAAGCCGAAGCGCGCTTTCGCGAAGCGCTGAGGATCCGCCAGTCCGCTTACGGCAATGATCATCCGCAAGTGGCGAACACTCAGATGAATCTTGCCCGCTGCCTCCTCGCGCAGGGGAACCTGGAGGATGCCGAGACGCTCTGCCGCGCCGCGCTGAGAATCCAATCAGAGACACTCGGCGAGTCGCACCCCGACACGGCGGCGACGAGCGGCGTACTCGGTCGTGTCTTGACGCAAATGAGTCACTACGACGAGGCGGAAACGGTATTGCTGCACGCCCATGCTTCCCTGAGGTCTCGATTTCCCCCGGACTCGAAGCAGATTCACGGTATTCGCGACAAACTCGTCGAATTGTATGAGGCATGGGAAAGACCTGAAGAGGCGGACCGCTATCGTCATTCGGCCTCAACGACTCCGCCTTGAGTGAACACTTGCCCCGGCCTTCCGGGTGTTTGCCGAAGACTTGGCGAACCGGTTGAGGCGTTCAATCCAAGCACTCTGGCATCCGCACACGCGCCGACTTCTCTCGAAAGGGCGCCGATCGTTCGGCGTCTACACCGCGCGCATCACAGACGCCTACCCGCCGGCGAACAACACCTGAAGACGCGAGAAATCTAACAGATCGACGTGTCCCTCGCCGTCAAGGTCCATGGCATTGCAGCCGGATGCGGCCGTCTGTTTGACGCCGGAGAAGCACGTATTCCACTCCCGATAGTCGTCGAGATCGACGTCCTCGTCGCAGTCGAAGTCTCCGGGGCCGCAGGCGATCCGCTCCAGGTCGAGATGGTCTTCAAAC
>JAJDDR010000193.1 GCA_029260255.1 Phycisphaerae bacterium | reverse complement strand
TTGCCGTTGCAGTCTTCGCACGCAGAATCTTTGAAACAGTTGGCGATCTCGTTCGCATCCGAGATGCCGTCGCCGTCACAGTCGGGCGGCGGCGGCGGCGTGGTATTGACGGGAAAGGGTGTCGCGTCGCAGACGTTTCCGAGACCGTCGCCGTCGGCGTCGGTCTGGTCGACGTTGGCGACGAGCGGGCAGTTGTCGCTGAGATCTTCGACACCGTCGTTGTCGTTGTCGGCGTCGCAGGCGTCGCCCGATCCATCGCCGTCGCTGTCCAACTGATCGATGTTGGCCACCGCAACGCAGTTGTCGCCGACATCGGAGACGCCGTCGTTGTCGTTGTCGGCGTCGCAGGCGTCGCCTTGACCGTCGCCGTCGGTGTCGATCTGACCGGTGTTGGCGATCGCCGGGCAGTTGTCGACCGCGTCGGAGATTCCGTCGTTGTCGGCGTCGGTGTCGCACGCGTCGCCGATGCCGTCGCCGTCGGCGTCGCTCTGGTTGACGTTCGCGATCGCGGGGCAGTTGTCGACGCCGTCGACCACGGTATCGCCGTCTGCGTCGGTCTCGACGACGACTTCGGGGTCTTCGATGACGTAATCAAAAACCGTATCGTCTTCGAAATCGTCTCCGAAGGAGAAGCGCGCGTCGGCGGTGGCGCTGCCGTCCGTCCGAGAGCCATCGATCTCGATAGTGTCGGCGACTTCGGGTCCCACATCGACCGCGAATCGTCCGGGTCCGAGTCGCAGCGAGGCGAAATGCACGATTTGTCCGTCGAGGAACATGCGCACGGTCACTTCCGCGACCTGGCTGCCGTTGTTCGTGATGCGAACGGTAGCGGGCGCGGCGTCGAGCGGGGCGGGCGCTTCCGGCGTCACGGGCTCATCGGTCTCGAGCGGTGCCACGTCTTCGGGAGGGGCGAAGAACTCCGGGGGCAACGCACCGAGGAACTCGAGAAACGCGACGTCGGTGCATGCGAGCGGCGTCAGCGCGGTTAGCGAGATGGCGATCGTGAGAAAACGGCTCATCGTGTCGGCCTTCCAGAAGGGACTGCGGGCTCGCGACAGAAGGGATGTCGCATCCAGACTCGGAACGGTCCTTCCGAGGAGAGGCGGTATCCCGCTGTCGAAATCAACGTGCCAGCTTAGCTTCTCCAAGCGCACAGGTCAATCAACCGGCGTGCCGTTCGATCGAATCTGACTGTCCGTTTGGAGAACCCGGTCCCCCGAAATCACATGAACTCTCGCCCGCGACCGCCCGGCGATGGTAGGCATGTGGCAGGGGCAAGTCTAGCAGATTCCGGGGAGCGTCAGAACGATGGCGCCCGCGCCGACCGTGACGGATTCGATTAGACCGCTTCACCTGAGGACGTCAGGCGTCGGCAGAGCGTTGGCCGCCGAGGTCGAACTCATCGTGCAGGGCACGGACCGCGTCGGGACCGGCGTCGCCCTTGACGACGAAGCAGATGCTCAGTTCGGACGAGCCCTGGGCGATGGCTTCCACGTTGACGGCGCACTTCGCCACCGCGCCGAACACCCTGGACGCGATGCCGGGGATGCCGTGCATGGCGGATCCCACGGCGGCGACAACGGCGACGTTTTCCTCGACGTCGATGCGCCGGGCCGTTTTGGTGCGTAGCAGTTTGTTGTCGAGCGCCGCGCGGGCTCGCGCGAGCTGGGACCCGGCGACGACTATCGAAATCCCCGCTTCCGAGACGGTCTGCGAGATCAACTGGATGTTGACGCCGACATCGGCGAGTGCCTGGAAGATGCTGGCCGCGGTGCCCGGTCGACCCACCATCGCGGCGCCGGCGATGGTGAGCAGCGCGCAGTCCTTGAGCATGAGCGCCGAGCGGATGGTGCCCGGTTCGACGACGGTGTCCGCGACCAGTGTCCCGGGGCAAGTCGGATTAAACGTGTTGCGAATGCGTACCGGGATGCGGTGCTCGGCGGCCGGTTCGAGTGCCCGGGGGTGCATGGACTTGGCGCCGAACTGGCCCATCTCGAGGGATTCGTCAAAGGAGATGCGATCGAGCAACTTGGCGTCGGCGACGATCCTCGGATCGGCCGTCATGAGCCCGTCGACGTCGCTGCAAATCCATATCTCTTCGGCTTCGAGTGCCGCACCGAGAATCGTGGCGGTGTAGTCGGAGCCGCCCCGGCCGATGGTGGACGTTACGCCGTGCTGCGTCGCGGCGAGAAAGCCGGTCACGACGACGTTCTCGCCGTGGTCGATGAGCGGCTTGATGTTCTCCTTGACCTGATAGAGCGAGAGCGCCATCAAGGGTTCCGCTTCTCCGTGGTTGTCGTCGGTGACGATTCCCGCTTGCTCGCCGGTGACGGCTTGACCTCCGAGCGCGGCGGCCATCAGCGTGGACGAGAGTCGTTCGCCGAACGACACGACGGCGTCCTGCGATCGGGCGGTGAGTTCGCCGACGGCGGCGATGCCGGCGACCAGGGTATCGAGCTTGTCGAGCAAGGGTGCGACGCCGTCGGTGGCGCCGAGCGCGGCCGCCGCGTCTTCGTGGCGTTTCCGCAACGCG
Source organism: Phycisphaerae bacterium (assembly GCA_029260255.1). Lineage (GTDB taxonomy): Bacteria > Planctomycetota > Phycisphaerae > UBA1845 > UBA1845 > OFTM285. Next base: position 8,784 of record JAJDDR010000193.1, on the reverse strand, counting down.
CCGAGCAGGGTGTACTTGGCGGCGCGATTGCCCGCGGCCGCTGCGGCGGCGAGTTCGAGAAGGGTGTCAGTGACCCCGCCCATCGCGGAAACGACGCTGACGACTCGGGCGTCTTTCTCCGCCTCACGGACGAAGTCGGCGCAGCCGCGAATGCACTCCGCGCCGGCGAGAGACGTGCCGCCGAACTTGATGATAATGGTCCTCATGCGATCTCCCCGACCGTTCGCCAGATGTCCAACATGTCTCGAAGCACCGCGGTCGCCGTCTCGACGCCGCCCGCGCCTCGGCCGATGAGCGTCACGTCGCCGCTCGATCGAAGTGTCAAGGTGATGGCATTCAGATTCGCCGGCACATCGAGCGGACTGCCGGCCGGGACCATCTGCGGCGACACGCTGAGCGAATCGCCGATCTCGCCGATCAGCTTGAGCACGTTTCCACCGCGCTCGGCGTCGGCGATGCGCTCCGTCGCCAGCCCGCGAATGCCCTCGACCGCGACGTCGCTCAGCGTCGCGCGGCGTCCCAGGATCAGGTTTGCAAGGATGACGACTTTCGTTGCGGCGTCGATGCCGTCGATGTCGGCGCTGGGGTCGGTTTCGGCATAGCCGAGGTCGATCGCCTCGGCGAGTGCCGAATCGAAGCCGCTCTTGAGTTCGTGCATGCGCGACAGGATGAAGTTGGTCGTGCCGTTGAGGATGGCGCGGATCCTGACGACCTCGTCGCCGCGAGCGCATTCCTGGGCCAACGCCAGCATCGGCGTCCCGCCGCCGACGGTGCCGCTGTAGCGGAATTGGACACCGTTGTAATCCGCCAACTCCAGAAGCGCCGGCATGGCCACGGCGAGCGGCGCCTTGTTGACGGAGATCACGTGCTTGCCGGTGCGAAACGCGGTCTTGATGTTATTCATCGCGCCGGCCGGCGCGTCGATGCGGCTTGGCGCCGCCTCAACGACGACGTCCGCATCGCTGTCGGCGATGAGTTGCTCTGCGTCGACGCCCGTCACGCCATGGACCGGCACTCCCGCGACGGTGCCGGACTCGTCCTTGGCCGCGAGAAGATCCGTCGCATCGAGGCCATACTCCGAAACGGCCGCCCCGCCGCGATCCACGACTCCCACCAACCGCGGGGACAGTGCGGACGTGTCGTACAGCGCCCGGTGATTGTCCAGCAGGAGTTGGGCGAGTGATCGACCGACGACCCCGAATCCGACCAGGAAGATACGCATCAGGACTGCGGTGCCTCCTCAAAGGCGATGGGTGTCGGCTCGGCTTGGCAGAAACTCATAGTCACACGATCATGACACACAGCACTGGCGTAGTGTCTCAGAAATGACGACGTCTTTCTGAACCGAGCCGCGACCGTCAGAAGCGGTCGTGAGCATGGTTTCGTGTGTCCCCTCCCTTACTGTCGGGGCTCGGAAAATGCAATCCGGCTGAGACACTGCGCTAGTGTGGTGGTCCGCCGTGACCGCGTCCGGGCATCTCGATGCCGCGTTCTTGCATGCGTTTCCTCATGGCTTGCATGTAGCCCATGCGCTGGGCCATCTTGTCCGGGTCGGAAGACTCAGAACGTGCCTTGCGCTGCTCGCGCGTCTGGCTGCCCATGCGGCTGCGGAAGCGCTCGCGGCGCTGCTCCTCGGATTCGGGTTCTTCGCCGTCGGCGGCGCGTTCGCGCTCTCGCTGGGCGCGCCGTTCCTGCATCTCCTTCATGCGCTCGGTGAAGTCATCGATCTGCCTGTCGAGGACGGCCTGTTTCCCGTCTTCAGGCGCATCGTGGTATTCCGAGATGTTCTTGTCCATCATGTCCATCATGACGCGGCGCATATTCCGGCCCGCTTGGCGGCGCTGCTCGTCGGTCAGGTCCTCGCGCTGGAACGTGCTGCGCATGGTTTCGCCGATCTTGCCGGACCCTTCTTCGATCTGCTTCTTGAGCGACGCGACGGAGAGTTCTTCCGGCAGGGACGGCTTCTGGGGCGTGGGGCTGTCCGACCGAGCGACCAGCACCCACGCAGCACCGGCGACGGCCGCGACGCCGACGGTAATCTGGATCGTACCCAATGCTCTTCGTCTCATGGTCGTCGGCTCCCTGATCTCAAATCTTCTCGAAGTCCGTAACGTGTCCGTCCACATACAGGTAGTTTCGCTGACCGGCCGTGCTGCGATCCTCGTCTTCGTCCTCGGAACTGCCGCGCGGGCGGTTCTTGTGGAAGTTGTGGTAGTCGCGCATGACCCAGATCGTGTTCACGGGAAAAGGCTGTCCGGTGAAGCGCTCGATCTGATTGGATACTTCGTCTATCGACCGCCCGGCGATGGGCGGGCGGCGCGTCCTGTACACGTAGCTGGAACGTTCCGACTGAAAGTAGCTCAGATCGGTGTTGGGCGGCTCGCGTCCCATTCGACCCGGCTGGTCGGCGGGGCACTCGAAGGCTTTCGCGTTGTTGTTGAGGTAGGGTGCCAACACGTCGGCGATGTAGATCGGTTCATCCGTTTCCAAAGGCGCCGGACCGAACGACGGAAGCATGGAAACAAAAGGGAACCGATCCTTGTGATCGCCGGTATACCCCTGCAGCGCCACGCCGAGTTGGCGCAAGTTGGTTGCGCAGACGGTACGTCGGGTCTGCGTCTTGGCGGAACGCAGAGACGGCAACAGGATGGCCATCAACGTGCCGAGGATGGCAACCACGACGAGTAGCTCGATAAGCGTGAACGCATTTCGTCTGGACATTCTGAGTGCCCTCGGTGAGCCCGTCGTGCGCGCGTACCCGCGGCTACGTGAGTATATCGGCGTAGGCATCGGCGTTGAAACCCACAATCAGGGTCTTACCTTTCTTTACAATCGGAGCACGCAGGTTCCCGGTCGGACCGAGCATGTGCGCCAGAAGGGTTGCGTCGTCCGGTGCGGATCTCTTCATGTCGAAGGTCACCACCTTCTTGCCCCGCGCCGCGACGATTCTGGACGCCTGACGGGCCAACGCGAGGGCCTCGGCGTCCCCGTGCGGCTCCTTCCGTGAATCGACCTGCGCTCGAACGGTGATGCCGTTTTTCGCAAGGAACCCCTGCGCATTCCTGCAACTCGTTCACCCGTTGCGGTGATAGTACCAGTCCACTCGTGTGGGCATGCCGTTTGCTCCCTGCTGTATTGAAACCGCGAACACCGCGATACTTGTGCCGGAGATACACAGAAAAGTCCGGTCGGGCAATATCGACCGCGATTGGGTTGCGTGCCCTTCTCAGAGGCCTGCAACCAGTATGGTGTCGATTGTTGTAGCCGTGGCGCGCTACCCGTCACTTGCGCTGCGGAGGGGGTCGTTCGCCCGGGAGGCGCCGGGCGCCTCCGGTGAGGCGCCGACGGACGTGCCCGCTTCGGCGGTGTCGTTCGTCGAGGGCGGCCGGCTGAGCTCAGCGCGGGCGCGAATGACGGCTTCACGGCGAAGATACGGGTAGCGTTTCGGTGCAGCGCAGGCAACGCGGCCGTCTGCTCCCACAACGTAGAGAACCGCGTCGCGCGTGTTTCGCACGGCGATCGCTCCGGCGGGCAGCTTGATGGTTTGACGCGCCGTTCCGCGGCGATTGTCGGCGAAAATCAGGTCGTTCGATTCGGAGAGCAGGACCAGATCCTCTCCCGCCCGGGCGACGTATCGACGTGCCCGAGGGTTCGTCCAGAGTTGCTCGCGCGTGTCCACATCGAACGCGTACAGGCCGGATCCCTGGCAGAACTGGTAGCAGGTACGCTGGACGACGTCGGGAGCTTCAAACAGCGGTCCGGGAAAGCGATGTGCCCAGATCGACTCACCGGTATCGGTGTCGATCACGTGCAGCGTTCGGCCGATCGAGGCCACGTACACGCCGGATTCATCAACGTGAATGCCTCCGGCAACCCGGGCGCCAATCTCGAAAGCCCAGTGCAGGTGCTTGTCCGCCGGCCTGATGCAGTAGACGACGCCGCCGTCGGAAACGGCGTACCACCGATCGAAAATCGATACGGGTGTCGAGGTGACGACCCCGCGCACCATCACCTCCCAGCGCTGAAGGGCCAGCCTGCCCGGGTCGATCGACCAGTGCAGGGCGTGGAGTCTGCCTCCGGTGCTGCCGATGCACATGAGCACGCGGTCGGCCACCGCGCCGCCACCGGCCGGGAAGGGCAACTCGAATCGCCGCAGCAGATCGCCGCTGTAGCGATCGAACACATGGATGTCGGAGTGTGTAACGAACAGCACCGGACCTCCGCCGGCGGGATCCTGGACGTGGCTGGGGGCTCGGTCCTGAAGAAGGGTGTGATCCAGGCCCACGTTCCACCGCAGCAGACCGGTGTCGGCCTGGATGGCGAACGCGGAGCCGGCGCGAGTCGTGATGTAGAGGTTCTCGTCGACCAGGTGTGCACCGAGCACGGGCTCGTTGCGGGCAGGCACGGAGGTCTCCCAGAGCACGCGGTACCCGGCTTGATTCAATGCATCGCGTTCGAGCAGCGGTGCGCGCGTGGCAAGGGCCGTTTGGGCACCGCACACGGAGGCGAACACACCCAGCGCCGAGAACAAACAGAATACCGTCCCGCTCTTAGTCATGATGTATGTTCATCCGGAAACCAGGACAGGGTCCCGACTTCGGACCCGCGAGCACGCAGGGGGGGCGCCATCGCCGCCCCAGTGCAACGAGGCACTACGGCCGCTCGGACTGCAGTGCTTTGCAGGTAACGTAGTACGCTTTCACCTTCTCGAGCGCGGCGCGGCGTTTGTCGGAGTCGGCTCGACTGATGGCTTCCTGCTGCACCTCGATCGCTCGATCCACCAAGCCTATTTCAAACAGCGCCCGCGCGTACGTGCCGGCCATGATACAATCTCCGGTCTTGCACGCCTTGTATCCTTCGCGCGCAACGCGCAGCGCGAGATCGGGCTGTCGCTTGTCGAGGTCCGCGATTCCGAAGAGCGCCTGCGCCAGGGCGTTCATCACGTGGGGATCGTCCTTGTGCGCGGCGGCGTGCGCTTCGACGAATTCACGGAGCCCGGCATTGTCATCCGTTTCGACGACACAGGCGTAGATCAGGGCTCCCATCGCGGAATCGTTCTTGGGGTCGATCCCGAGGATGGTCTTGGACATCGACTTGAACGCGTCCCAATTCTGCATCATGTGGTAGCGATTGAGACGCTCGAACATGGGCATGAGCTTCTCTTGCAGAATCACGGTGCTTGCGTCGAAGGTGCCCTTGACGACCTGATCGACGATCTCGTCCATCACGGGGCTGCCGGGGTGCCCATGCCAGACGAGCACGCCGGACCGATCGATCAGAAAGGCCCAGGGTAGACCGTTCGCGCCGACTCCCCCCATGTATCGTTCGGCCGTCTTGCTCGCGCCGTCATAAGCCACGGTATAGTCCATACCGTCGCCACGTTTCCGCACGAACCGCTTGACCTTCTTGAGGGTCTCGCCCCTTCCCGGGTTGCTGATCGCAACGACGCGGAACCCTTGGCTTCCGTACTTGTGCTGCAACTCAGTCAGGTGGGGGATCGACTCGATGCACGGCGGACACCATGTCGCCCAGAATTCGACCAGGTACGCGTTCTTGCCCTTGCCTTTGGCAAGGTCGACGGGTTCCCCCTTGACCCAGTCGCTGACTTGGATGCCGGGAGCGGCGTCCCCCAACTTCAGTTGCTGCGCACACGCGGCGGTGGTAATCACAACGGATGCCAACACCGCGAGCACCCAGACTCTAGCTTGCCCCATCTTCAGACTCTCCGAAATACCGCGGCGGGGGACCGTCAAACTCGAGCTCACGCGAGGTCCGGCCACCCTCCATACCCGCGTCAGTGTAAGGCGACCGCAGGACAAAATCAACGAATCGCTCCGCGCCGCCTGCGAACAGGGCGCCTCCCCAAAAGGGCGGCAACTCGTGGTGCGGTGTGGCACGGTCGACCGGCGTTCACGTCGTCGGCGCCGGAACTCGGCCGGTGCGTCACGCTCGGAAGTCCGATACCGCGAGCCACCGCCCGCGCGACGACGGACCCGAGGGGCCGAGGCCCCCGGATCCGTCGTGTCAGGCGATCTGTGATTCGCGATCCGAGTTTCTTACGGCTGCGGTTCGTTCATCCCCAGTCCGTTCCAGACTTGCGTGGCCGGTGGCGAGACACCGTTGACCAGTTGCCGCAAGACGAGCAGGTCGAACACGTCGGGCGGGTCGTCCACGCCGTTCGTGCCGTTGCGGTTCATGTCGATATAGTCGTTGGGGACGCCCATCGCCGGCGGTTTTACGACGCCGTTGACGTACTGGCGGAACTTCAGAAGATCGAACGGACCGACCACTCCGTCCTGGTCCACGTCGGCGGGCAGGTAGCCGACATCGATGCGGTCGGGTTCCTGTTTTCCCGGTCCACAGTTGCCGTTCGCGTCGCACGTGCCGCCGTAACCCAACGGCAGTCTGAAAACCTCCTTGGAATCCTCCGTGGAGTAGACGTCTGCTTGAATCGTTACCCAGTCCCGCAGCGGAATGATGCGGTCAAAGTACAGCACGACCTTCGGATTGGCCGAATCGTCGACGAGTGTGATCTTCGGCACATCGGTCCCGGTAGCCGTCACGATGAAGTCCCACGGTTCCAGCGGTTCGTTGGTCCCATTGGACGCGGACACGTGCTTTGAGAAGACGATCGTCACCTTGTCCAATCCGAGGTTCACGTTGATGCCGTCGGTACTCTCCATGCGCGGATCGATGTATCCGGTGAACGCGTGATCGGTAAAGGACGCCGTCCCGACGGGCGGACCGTGCAGAATCCTTGGTTGGCACTCGTCCAAGCCGGCGGCAAGGTCCACATCCAGCCCGGGGTCTTCGATGATCTCGCAGAGGTCCACAAGTCCGTTTAGGTCGCAGTCTTCGATGCCCTCGCACGTGTCCAACTGCTCGGTGTAGTCACAATCAAAGTCGGCGAAATCGTGGCACGTGCCGCCCGGGTCGACGGCCGCGTCTGTTTCATAGGCGCCCATCTCCGGGATCGCCAGGGCGGCCCACCGCACTGCGCCGGCGATACGCACACAACCGTCGAGATCCACGGGGAAGCACTCGGCGGTATTGGAGTCCCCGTCGGCGTCGTACGTGTCCTGCGGCAGCAGGGAGAGTCCACCGGCCTCGATGGCAGGCGAACCGGGTGACAATCGGAGATCATCGTCGTCGTCGCCGGGGATGTCGTTGCCGCCGTCGGAGTCGACTTACGCGGGGTTTGTGCTGAGGTTGAGTCCGCCGTCGGTTGCGCCGAAGGGAAGGCCGCCTTCCACGAGGCTGTTCTGAAACGTCACGATACCGTTGTCGGACAAGTCGACCACCGCGTCGATTTCATCGCGAGCGATCGGGGTGGCGTCGTTCCAGAAGATGCAGTTGCGGAAGTTCACGTCGCCGCGCTCGACCTCCACCTCGGCGAAGTCGGTGTCGCCGATCCCACCCGTGGCCGAGTTCCGGCTGAACGTGCAGTTGTAGAAGTTCGCCGTGGTGTCTCTGATTTCCGGCGGGTTGCTGCGCGACCACTCGGCGAGATACAGCGCGCCGGCGGCATCGCTCCCCGCAGTTGAGGCATTCCCGGTGAACAGGCAGTTGATCGCCACCAGGCCCGGCTGCTGTTCGTCAGATGTCGCCGCATGGATGGCGGCACCCCTTGCTGCGCCGATGTTGGTGCTTACGAAGTTCCCGCCGAACTTGCAGTTCTCCAGTCGCGCATTGCGGCCCTCAATGTAGAACGCTCCGCCGTTCTCCACTGCGCGGTTTCCATAGAAATCCGTCCGGCGAAACCGCAGGAACGGATTGACGAACGCACTCCCCGATCCGCCGGAACCCGTGAGCTCCTGACCGCTCTTCGCGTAGACGGCGCCGCCGTCGACACGAGCCACGTTTGCATCGAACCTACAATCCTCGATCCGGATATTGCCCGTGTCGACGGCGGTTTGGAAGATGAAGTGCAGCGCCCCGCCGAAGTCGGCGCTGTTATTACGAAACTCACAGCGTATGAAGATCGGCGTGGGCTGAACGACGCCCGCGACCGCGCCTCCCATCGACTGGCTGCCTCCGGTCACCGACTCGTTCGAGTCGAACAGGCAATCCTCGAACCACGACGTGAGGGCTTGGAACAGGGCGACGCCGGCACCCCTTCGCGTCGACCTGTTGTTCTTGATCACGCAGTTTCTGGCGGTCAGCCTCCTGCGGAAAGTGCGGATACCGGCGCCCTCGCCGTCCGCGACCGACCCGCCGTTGGCGTTTCCGTCGGAGATGGTGAACCCGTCGAGCGTAGTATTACCTATCACGCCCAGAGGGTCGCTGACGTGTACGACGTGAAATGCGTTGTCGGCCGTCGTGTTGGGATCCTGTAATCTCCCCGCTGAGGGTCGTCTCATTGCCCACGAAGTCACGGCCGGACACGTCGTAGGTCGGGGCCTCGTTGCCGACGAACCCGCCGAAGAACTCCCTGCCCTCCTCCGGGCGGAAGGTCACACTCCTGGGGTCGCTTCCTCCGCCCGGTGTAGGCGTTCGCCCAACTGCTGCCGTCGTTGGCCCCCGTGGCGTCCCACTTGACGTAGCAAGTCGCTTCAGTGGACTGGCCCCGGGCATCGGGCAGGGCCAGCGCACATTAAACCCCTTGCACCGTAAGGACTTGCATCAAGAACTCGTTGCTCCAGCCGTAAGCATTCAGTGAACCCGTGTTCGCATCCGGGGCGTCGCGTGGATTCGATGGCGGGGGCTGGACACGCACCGGCGGAGCCGGTACCCTACTGGCGTGCCCGTTGAGGATGCCGTAGGCCGTAGCCTGGAAACCGAGCT
>JAJDDR010000192.1 GCA_029260255.1 Phycisphaerae bacterium | reverse complement strand
GGAAATCCGCACCGATAGCATTGAACCCACGTACTGAACCCTGTTGTTGGCCCGGGCGGCGTTATCGGCCGCCGATTTCGACAATTCTCGGGAAACCCCGGCGGGGATTGTAGCACGGGACGGTAGAAAGGCCATACAATGACCATCGAGGCGGGCGAGCGTCAACGGCGCAAGTCTCGCCATGGCAAGTTGTTGCAGTGGCGTTTGTCGTTGGCTAGACTTCAGAGGTTATGCGCGTGATTTCGTACAAGACGTCGATTCCGTCCGTGCGGCGTGGTGCGCGGCACGGCGGGTTCACGCTGGTGGAACTGCTCACCGTCGTCGGAATCACGAGCATCCTGATGCTGATGCTTCTGCCCTCGGTGCGGCGTTCGATGCGCCAGGCATCGTCGACGGTCTGCCTGCACAACCTCCGCGAGGTGGGTCGCGCGCTTCACGAATATCGTCTGGACAACCGTGGGTGGCTGCCGGACGTTTCGGATCCGTCCTCGTCGTATCGGTCGTCGGTCGAACCGGCGGCGTGGTATGGCAAGCTGTTCCCGAAATACCTTTCCAGTGCGCCGGCGGTCATCTGCCCGGCCGACCCCGCGCGATCGATGCTCGATGTCGGACCGGGTTCCGGGCGTGCGTCCGGCGCACCGGCCGCGTCCAGCTACGGAATGAACGAAGTCATTCGCGTCGCGGGTCTGGGCAATCTGGACCGGCACAATCCGGCGTCACCGCTGGAGACGATCCTCCTGGCGGACATGGGTCCGGATATCGTCGTGGACGGCCTGGTGGATCGCAACGACGGGTGGCTGCCATGGGACGACGGGTTCGATCCGGCGTTCGCGGGGTTACGCGACTCCTGGCTGACCGGGCGGCACTTCGGTCACATCAACGTGCTGACGATCGGCGGGGCCGCCAAACGCGTGCGGACGGTTGAGTTGATGGAGGATCGCATCCAGAGCTACTACGGCGAATGCGCGCAGGGAGGCTGCCCGCTATGTACCGATTTCGCGCTGCCGCACTATTCGTTCGCGCCGGCGCGCCTGTTCTGGTGGACCGGCGCCGTAAACGGCACGGACTGACCGTGCCGTGTTGCAGGCTTTGCGACCCCCCGCCGCAAACGCGACTCCGGAGATTCGCTGACGTGACCGGACATTTGGCTGCAGAGGCACGCCGCCGACAGACTGCCCGTTACAGTTTCTACGGCGCGGTGATCGTGTCGGTGATCATCGTTGGCGCGTGGTTGTTCGTGCGCGCGATGCCGGGTCCCGCGGTTGCGGTGCAGCGCCGCTTGACTGACGAGACGTTGACCTGGCGATGCCGCAACAATCACACCTTCACCGAAGGCGGAAGCACGCGGCGTCTGCCTTGTCCCGAGTGCGGTCAGAAGTCTGACATTGAGGTGGTGTACGCGTGCCGGGAGCACGGCGAGAAACATGCGATGGTGCGTATGACGCGCGACGAGTCGGGCAACGCCCGTGTTTCACACGTGAGTCACCGCCGTGGCGTGTGGGACCCGGTTCAGGGCGGGATACCGTGCCCGGATTGCGGGCGTTTCATGGGGACCGGCAAGCCGAGCCCGTTCGCCGACCGTTGAGAACGCCCGGTGCGCAGCTTGTCAGAAGCCACTAGGCAGCTTGAATTCCGCGACGAAGACCTGACTCTCGCCGGACGTGCTCCGCTGAGAGGTCCACATCATCATCTTCCCGTCGTTGCTGAAGACCGGGAGCCCGTCGAAGCGGCGACTGTGGGTCACGCGGTGGAAGGCGCGCGTCTCCACGTTCATCAGGTACACCTCGTAGTTGCGGTGACCGTGCAGAGAGGTCGTGAACACGATGGTCTTGCCGTTGGGGTGCCAGTACGGGGCCCAGTTTACCGCGTCGTTCGAGGTGAGCTGGGCCTCGCCCGTGCCGTCAGCGTTGATCACGTAGATTTGGAGGTAGTCCTTGCGATCGCGGTCGGCGCGGAAGATGATCCGCTTTCCGTCCGGTGAAAGGAACGGCCCGCCGTTGTAGCAGTCCTTGACGCGCGTGACCTGCCGCACGTCGGAGCCGTCGGCCTTCATGGTGTAGAGATTCATGTGACCGTCGCGGTTGCTGGCGAACGCGATCATCTTGCCGTCCTTCGAGTACGCGCCCTCCGCGTCGTATCCTATCGCGTCGGTCAGCTTCATCAGCGAGGAGCCGTCCGGGTTGGCGGTGTAGATGTCCATGAAGGGATTGAAATCCCATTTGTACTGGCTTCCCTCGCGCTTGTAGCCGGGGACCGGGAACTCCGCGTCGGGGTCGTCGATGCGCGGGTCCTCATGGCTGGATGCGAAGATGATCTTCTTCTCCGTGGGGTGGAAGTACGCGCACGTACACGCCCCGCGGCCGGTGCTGACCAGCTTGGGTTTTCCGCCCGCAGTCGGAATGGTGTAAATCTGGTAGTGCTGAGCGCCGTCGGGCACGGCCTGGAATATCACCGTCTTGCCGTCGGGCGAGAAATACGCTTCACCCGCCTTCTCGAAGCCCATGGACGTGTCCGTGAGTTGGCGGACGTTGGAGAGGATGAGGGCCTCCTTGGCCGGGTCGATGTCCTGCGCCGGCTGAGCCGAAACCGCACCTGACGTTACCAACAGAAGTAGGCTGAGGGAGAATCCCACGGACCGGTCGACCATCGCGTGCATCTGTCTCGCTCCGAAAAGGTGTCGAATCCATCGGGCGGGTACCATAAGGGAACGAACGGCAGGCCACAAGATGGGGGCGTCGCCCGTCGTTCACGCGGGTGCGTCCCAAAGACGGGGACGATTCTCCGCAACGGCGGCTTGCAACGGTTCGACGCGCGCGTCGCGAGCCACGCCGGTCATTCCGAGTGCAGCGAGAATCCGGCCGGAATGTACTTCCGTCTGGATTCCTCGGTCGTGGAGTTTATCCCGAGTACGCGAGGGGCTCGCTCCTACGAAACCGTCGCCCGGAAACGCTGCCGTTGTCATTCCGACAGAGCGAAGCGCCGGAGGAATCTAGCTGGATCGCCATACCAGCCAGATCCCTCGCTAGCGCTCGGGATGACAAGGGCGGAGGCGTTTCCTTCACCCGTGGCTGGCTACGCCGGTCCGCAACTCGGGATGACAACGATGCGCGTTGCCACACGCGTCGAGCAGAATCGAGAATCGCAAAGGGCGTTGCGTCAGATGGCGGCGCAGACTTCGTCGAGATCGCGGACGGACGGCGTGCCGGTCGTGACGCACTTCTCGACCGCGCGGACGAGGTCCTCGTCATGGGTCGTGTCGGGATCCTTGCGCAGCGCCTTGATCGCCTCGGCGGGTCTCAACCCTGTGCCCCGCGAGTCATCCTCGGTGAGCGCGTCGAATGCGCGAACGGTTCGGATGATCTTCGCGCCGATCGGCATCCCCTTGGGCGTCGCGGCGTCCTCGCCGCTGAGGCAGTCCAGGATTGCGTCATCCTGATTCAACAGCAACGGAACGGCGCCGCTGAGGATGGGCTCCAGGGAGTGTACGAGTTCGTGGCCTTGAAAAGTGTGTTTCTCGCCTTTGCCGACTTCTGCTTCGAGCGTACCCACAGCCCTGCTGATCAGCTTCGTGGTGATCTCCACGTTGCCGATGTCGTAGAGGAGCGCACCGACGCGGATGTCGTCCACTTGCTTCTGGGAGAGTCTCAGCTCTTCTGCCACACGCTGGCACAGCTCCGCGACGCGAATGGACCTCGCCTTCACCCGTGAGTTCGCCCCCTGAAGATACCGCGCCAAGACCTCCACGACCCCGACGTACGCCGTGTGCAACTCGCTGACCTTGGCGGCGCGTTCATCGCAGAGCGTTCCGACCAGAATCGCGGTCAGCCCGAGGACCGACGCCCAGATCGTAATCACCAGACCGACCAGAACGGGCGAAGAGTAGACGGCAAAGCCCGTCGAATCCAGCGTGATGACGATCGTGACGGTCACGGCCGAGAACACCGCAAGCAGCCCCGCGGCGAAACGCCCCAGGTAGTACCCGCTCAACACCACAGGCAGGAAGAAGAGGTACAAGATCACCATCTTGTGCTCTCCCATCTTGACAAGCAACGAGGTCATGGCCACGACGATCAACAGGAGCATGATCTCAAGCGTGCGTCGGCTGCCGGTATTGTTCGCTTCCATTGGTTTCACTCTGTGATACGGTTCCTATTGACCGGCGCTGTCTGCGTGTCACGCCACGGGGCGTGGCGGCGACACCGCACCGCGCCTTCAAGATCGAGAGCCCGCGTTTTCGCCGGTCAAGCCGGCGACATCTCTTCCTCGCGCATTCTCGTTTCGGCGTCCTGGTCTTGCGCTTCGCCGGCGGCGTCTCTCGGGCGGTAGCGCTGGGCCAAGTCCCGAAACTGATCCGATATCTTCAACCAGATCTCGACGAGTTCCGCGTCGAACTGCGTGCCCGCCCCGGCGCGAATGATGTCGACACACTCGCCGTGGGGAATGGGCTCTTTGTAGACGCGCTTCGAACTGAGCGCGTCGTAAACGTCCGCAATCGAAACGATGCGCGCCGACAGAGGGATCCCTTGGCCGGCAAGACCGTTCGGATAACCTTTTCCGTCCCATCGTTCGTGGTGGGCGAGCGCAATCTCGCGTGCCATCTGCAGGAAGTTGGACTGCCCCAATCTGTACTCAATCTGGCGGAGACACTCTCCCCCGATGAGCGTGTGCAGCTGCATCTGTTTCCGCTCTTCCGGCGTCAACCGGCCGGGCTTGAGCAGGATGCTGTCGGCGATGCCCACCTTTCCAATGTCATGGAGCGCGGAACTGATGCCTATCAGGCGGACAAACGTCGGCGTCAATGTGCTCGCGTACTTCGGATGAGCGCGAAGCGCCGAAGCGAGCGTCGATGAATAGACGGCGATCCGCTCGAGGTGATCGCCGGTCTCCGGGTCGCGGGAATCCGCCAGCTTGGCCAACCCGAAGATGACCGCGTCACGCGTCCGCACCAATGTTTGGATGTGCCGCAACGAATTCGCATCACTCTCGGAACGCTCACTCTCAATCTGCTCGTGCTGCCGCGAGGTGATCAGGTAGATGGTGATCCCGAGCATCGCACACGTCCACACCCCCGCGAGAAGCCCCGCGAGCGGCAGCGCCGCTCCGACGCTCGCCGACAGTTGTTCAGCCTCCTCCGCCGAACGGTGTACCACTACCTTTCCGGCGCCGTCCTCGACCGCGAACGCGATGCCGACGTACTCGTTATCGCCGAAGGTCACCCGACCGGGTACACCGTTGCGTATGCGCGGGGCGTCTTCGGCCGCGGTCTGCCACGCGACCGTCTCGGCGACCGATGGGCACGAACCCGAGCGTTCGGAGCCGGCGTTGCACGCGAGGACGCGCCAGTCGGAATCCACCAGGATGGCCGCCTGGGTCCTGGCAAACTCCGTCGAGCCGATGAGTTCGCGAAGGTGGTCCAGCGATTGCCCGGCGAGGGCGTTGGTGTCGCCGCCTTGACCAATGAGCGACGAGGTCAGCGCGCAGCCGCTGTCGGCGAGGTTGGTCCACGCAGCGGCCACCGTCATATCGGAGACCGCGGACAAGACGTAGCGGTGCTGCAGCCACAACCCGGTGGCAACGCACGCGACCTGTGCGAGGAGTATCAGACCAAACTGTTTCAATCGTGAACGCACGGTGTTCTCAGATTGCCCCGGACCCCACGCCGGCTGTCGGCTCGCGCATTCGGACGACGACTGGAACGAGCCCGGTGCCGGCAATAGACAGAGTCGGGAATTCGCCCACGCTACTTGATCTGCTTCGGCATTCCGCGCTCTGATCGGACGGTCCCGCCGATCGTCGGACCGAATCGGCCCGGTCCGTGAGTTCGGCCGAAGCCCGGCGCGGGTGTGGTTTCCCCTCCCCGTGTCGACCGAATTCTCGTGACACGTGGAATCTGTCCGCCACTGGGTTATGGGACGGTACGTGGATCGCCCGCGCCGGCGCGCGACATCCGATAACACCCGGATGCCGGCGCGCTGCACTCAGAACCGCATCCCCCGCGGGCTACGGAGGGGGACAGTTTGCCGTCGGTGTGATTGTCCGCTCTTTGCCGGATCTCGCTGCGTTTTGAAGAAAACGCTCCCGAGCAAATGGTCGATTAGCGTAGAGACGTAACGTAGCGAGTAGACGCTCGAGCGCGCCTGCGGCTCGAGAGCCCATTGCAGCGCCGTTGGGTGATGCCTATGGACGGAATGTGCGTGTGCCTGTTCGACGAGTCCGACTCGAGACGGCGCACGTTCTGCGCGCCGTTCGAGCAGATCGAAGGACTGACCGTTGTCAACGCCGTCTCGACGTGGGCAACCCTCTACGAATGCCTGCTGAGCAACGACGTCGACGCCGTGGCCATCAACCTCGACGGCGATGATGCGCTCCAAGTCGTCCAGAAGCTGGTCCGTCACGCACAGGGCTGCGGCATCATCGGCGTCAGCACCAATACCGACGCCGCGTTCATCATTCAGGCGATGCGCGCCGGCTGCGGCCAATTCGTGTGTGCGCCCATCGACACCGACGACTTGCGCAACGCCTTGCAGCGTGTGCGTCCGGCGAAGGTCAAAGCGTCCCATCCGTCCCGGCGCGTTTGCGTGGTCGGTTCGTCGGGCGGGGTGGGCACCACAACCGTCGCGTGCAATCTGGCGATCGAAATGGCCTTGCACACGGCCGGCAAGGTGGCGCTGGTGGACCTGAATCTCGAGTACGGTGACATCGCCTGCGCGTTCGACGCGAGCCCGAAGTACTCAATCGCGGATCTGTGCGGCGAGGGCATCGATATCGATCACGATACGCTCGATGCGGTTCTGCATGAGCTGCCCAGTAACGTTTCCATCATCGCGCGTCCGGAGCACGTGAGTGAGTCGCGCGACGTGACGCCCGATGGCGTGGACCACATGTTTCGCATACTGGCCGACGTGTTCCCATACGTGATCGTGGATCTTCCGCGCAATTACAATTTCCTCGGTGCGGTTGCCGCCGGGCGTGCGGACACGGTGCTCATCGTCACGCAACTCGGTGTCCCCTACGTGCGTAACGCGCGGCGCATTTACGAGACGCTAATGCAGATGGGAACGGACCCGGATTGCATTCAGATTGTGCTGAACCGATACAACGCCGATTACGAACGGATCACGCTCAAGGACGTCGAAAAACATTTTCACCGTCCGGTTTTTGCGATCGTTCCCAATGACTATCAGTACGTTTCCGCGTCTGCTGACTTCGGGCACCCCATCGGTGCTGAGGCCCCGTCGAGCAAGTGCCGGGCGGCGATTCGTGGGATGGCGCAGAAACTCGCACCGGAATACGGCGTCCCCGAGTCCACGGCACGGTCCGGGACCGGCCTGCTCGGCAAGCTACTGGGGCGGGGGTCCAAGGCGAACTGAATCGCGGGCGCCGGCTGCCCGCGGAGCGCAGGAGTTTGGCGATCATGGGAGAAGTGGAAGTTGATGTTCAGGCCGTCGTCGACGGATGGCTGGAGGAACTGCGCGCCAGTGGCGGTATGGAACTCGACGCGTATTTCGGAAAACGCAAGGAGCCGCGTTTTCATGTCTGGTGCGAAGCGCTCGAGTTGCGCGTTGACGACGAGATCATCGTTGCGCGCGGCGAGAATCTCACGTCACACGGTGTCGGATTCGTTTGCAAGCAGTCGCTGTCGCAAAGTGCCGAACTCGAGATGCGCCGCGTGGGCGAACGCGCCTGGGTTCCTATTCGCGTGCGACACTGCACCCAAACCATCGGCTCCTTCAAGATCGGCGCCCGGTTCATCCTCTGACGGTTTTCCGTCGCCGATCACCCATCCAGGTTCGTCTTCCTAGGAGTGAACAGGGCACGGTTCCTTCGCGGGCACACCGTGGCCGACCGTGGTGGACCCGCTCAGGAACTTCTCCACCGGCATGCTTCGCATCCCCCCCAACGTCCACAGGGTATAGAAGAGAATCTTGCAATCCAGCCACGGTGACAGATTGCGCACGTATGCGGTGTCGTAGTAGATCCACTGATGGAAGTCGCCCTCATCGCGTGCGTGCCTGCACAACTGCCACAGCCCAGTGATACCCGGGCGCACGGACAGCCGGGCGCTGCGCCACGGCGCGCAAACCTGATTCTCTCTGAACGGCGACGGGCGCGGTCCGACGAGGCTCATGTGACCCAGCAAGACGTTGACCAGTTGCGGCAGTTCGTCGATGTTGCGCTTCCGCAGGAATCTGCCGAGGGTCGTGGTACGCGGATCGTTCTTGATGGTGAATTGAGGTCCGTCCGCCTCGTTCTGTTCGGCGATGACACGCTGCAAGCCGTGCGCGTCCGCGCGCATCGTCCGAAACTTGATACAGCCGAACACGCGCCCGTCCTTGCCCTCTCTCGGATGCACGAAGAACGCCGGACCCGGCGACGTCAGTTTCGCCAGAACAATCGTCACGATCATCAACGGGCTCAACACCATGAGTCCCAGAAGACTCACCGCGATGTCGACCGTTCGCTTGACGGCAAGCATCAACTTGCGCTCGCGCGACCCGAACGGATCATGCACCCGGCCGTCGAGGACGGCCCGAAAACGCTCATCGGTCGCGACCGGCGTCGGCCTGCGAACGGTCATGCCGGGCTCCGCCGGACGCGCGGCGCTGCCGCCGGCGACCACCTGTTGGTGAACGACTGCCCTGGGAGGCACCGTCACGTGATCCAGCAGTACCGACTGCGCGACCGTCGCGCCGCAGCCCACGACGCTCCCGCGTCCGAGCAGTGCCGGTCCGATGACCGTGGCATCGTGGTCAATGCGGGCACCCTCATGGAGCACCACGTGCCCGACGACGCGCGCGGACTCCGCTACGACGGCTCCCTGGCCGACGAAAATGCGTTCTCGGTCGGACCGGCGTTGTTCTCTCGCTTCGCAGCGTGTCGAGCCAATCGAATCCCAGCAGACACGCAGCAGATCCTCGCGGCGGTTGAGATGCACGGCAGTTGACGGGGTCGGCAGATCGTGCAGCGGCACGCCGCGGTCCGCCAGACGCCGCCTCATCGCCGAGAGCGGAAACTGCGGTCCGTGCAGCGCCAGCATATAGGGAATGACACACGCCGGCACAACGGTCGCTTCGTTTTGCCCCCACACAAGTTGGTCGAAGATGCGCTGCACCTTACGTACGTTGCCCGCGGAATCGACAACTACGCGTTCGATCTTCTCGTCGACTTCCCGGCTGACGCCCGAAAGGAACACCGCGCCGCGGTGTTCGCGGTGGACGTCCATCAGCGGAGAGAAGTCGTGGCCGTCGACCGGGTAGTAGCGCGAATCGACCAGAAGGATGCTGTCGGACGGCTCGCCGTCGAGAAACTGCTCACTCCGTTGATCCGGCGTCACGATCGACAGATCATCGACCGGAGCCATCGCCCGGAGACGATCCTCGTATCGGGCGTCAGGCTCAAACGCGGGGACGACCGTGACCCGTTTGCAGCCGACGTCCGACAGCGCCGCGCAGATCCGTGCAAACAGGTTTTCGTCAGCCAGCGGCAGCGCCAGCGCGGAATGCGCTCCGGTCTCGGTGCGCATACAACTCGGTTGGAAATCGTGAATGATCGCGGTGAGTGTCATGTTCCCTCGCCGTCGTCCCCGGTCGACTGCGCGGTCGCTGCGGCAGGGTCCGTCCGCGCAATCCGTGCCACCTCTCGTCCCCGTCGGAGTATACGATTCGCCGGGATTACGTGTCGCGTGACGGACCGAAGGTCACCCTACGGCACTCAACCGGTTGTGCGGCGGCGCGCGACGAGCGACAGTCCGATCCCCAGCAGCGCCAGCGTCGCCGGCTCGGGAACACCGAAGCCGTACGTGACTTCGACCAGCGCCGAGGAGTTCTGCTGGAAGTTCAGCAGGAGATTTCCGGACCCGCTCCCGTGCGAGTCGCCGGCCGATTGAACGGCGAACAGCACGCTGCCCGTTCCCGTGTATTGCGCAAGCGAGGTGAAGGAGTCCAGCAAGTTCATCGTCACGACGTCGTCGGCGGACAGGTCCGCGTATGATCGCCCGGAACCACCGCCAAAATCGATGGTGCCGTCGAAGGGGTCCGGGAAAGCCTGCAGCAAAACCTGCGGCGAAGCGACCAACAGTGCCGACAACGTAGGTCCGGAAACGGTCAGATCCGCCGCGAAGAGCAGGTTTACCGTGGCCGATTGAGTATCCATGCTCTCGAAGGCGGAGGTCCCCTCGATGTGCCCGCTAAGTGTCAGAACGGCGGTTTGAAGCACGCCGAGTGCCGGGTCGAACTGCGGCAGGAGCAGGTCCTGAGACCAGCCCGTCGCCTGGAGCGACGCGAGGTCGCTGTAGGTGATCGACTCCGAGCGCGCAGGGGCCGCTACCGCGAACACCGATATCGCCGGAACGAACAGCAGGAAAAACCGTCTCATCCGTGCCTCCTCTTCATCCAATCGATGAAGCCGAACCCAATCATGCCCAGCAGCGCCGCCGAAGGCGCGGGAACGGGCGTGTAGTGATACGTCACGCCGGCTTCAGCCGACGCCGACGTCATGATCGATGCGACGAGGCTCCCTGCCCCGCCGGCCCCGGAAAACGCGCTCGCGAGCACCGGCAGCATCATGTCACCGGAACCACTGAAGAGGGCAAGGTCGACGCCGTTCGTCAGAGTGTCAGATGCCGACACTTCGGCGTTTAGTGTATAGGTCCGACCGGAGGATCCTCCGAAGTCGATCAGCCCGTCGAACGCGCCGACGCCGTCGACGCGCGCGTCGGACGGTGTGATCGCCGCGAGAACGGTCGCGTCCGGTCTCTGCAAAGTGATGTCGGCCGACAAGAAGCTGGAAATCCCGGTGGGCGCGCCGTCGAGACTCTCGAATCGCACGTAGCCCGTAACGGCTCCACTCAGCGTTATCCCGATGGCGTCGAGGTGCCCCTGTGCCGGGTCGAACCGCGGGATGGTCAGAACACTCGACCAGTTGGTCGTGGTCAACGGCACCGAGTCCGTGTGTGTTATCATGTCCGCGGTGGCCGTACCGGACCACGCGAACCACGCGGTGGCCAACGCAAGGCACCCGCGGTGCAATACCCCTCTCCCCCTACGATGCAGCATTCGGATACTCCCTATTCGTTGTGTTACGAGACCGCGGGCGGCATGGGGCACATGCACGTTGGCGCCGCGCTCGGGACCCGCAGGTCCCCGTTTGTATCATCACTCGCAAGTGATCCTCCCGGCTCCCGAAGTACGCGTCCCCCGGTCAGGCAAACGGTGTGGAACAGCTCCGCGTGTTCCGCCACGCGCCCTCCCGTCGCAACGACGCACCTGTCTATCTGCGCGTGGTCGTCGACGCGCGCCCGATCCCAGACCGCTGATCGCGACACGACCGTGTACGCCCCGATGTCGCTGTCCCGGCCGATGGCCGTGGGTCCGACCACGATCGCACCGCGGCCGAGTCTGACGCCGGGTCCGATGATGACCGGACCGAGCAGTCGCACCGAATCGTCTATCCGGGCGTCGATGTGCGTGATCGCGTCGCCCTCGCGAGCGTACCCGTCCAGGTTCCAGCCGCCGTTATCGGCCAGCCGGATCGCCCAATCGTTCAGCGCGAAGTAGCTCGACATTCCCTGAAGGTTTGGAGCGATGCCGTCGATCGTGTGGACGTCAACTTGATGGCCGGCTTGGTGCAACTTGGGCAAGAGCCCCTCTTTGATATCGCAGAAACCCCTATCGGGGACGTGCGCCAGCGCGGTCGACGAGACGACATAGGCACCAACGGGCGTGAATGTATCCAACGCGGATGAGGGGCGTCGCGCGGCGGCGATGGTCAGTGCCGCGTCGGCGCTGCGGTGGTGATCCACGAGCGCCTCGAGGTCGAAGAACGGCAGCATGCTGCCCTCGATGGCGATGACGTCGAAGTCATCCAACGTGGCGGCGGCGTCCTTGATGCAGCCGGCGGGACCACGCGGCATCGGATCGTCACGATAACTCAGCGGCAGACCGCCGACGAAGAAGTCACCCAGCACTTCGCGCATGCGTCCACCCTCACCGTTGGTGCAGATGATCGCACGCGTGACACCGACTCCGGTGAGTGCGCTGAGCACGTGTTCGATCACCGGGCGGTTGGCGATCGGCACCAGCGGACGGAGTGTCGCCTGATTCAGCAGGCACGCACCCCAGTCATGGACACCCGCCAGCACTACCGCGGACAGATCGTGACTCATGGCTTCTCTCCCCTTTGCATCGCGCGAGTGCGCAACCGCCCTTTTCGTCCGGGCGGACCCCGGCCGGTCGAGTGATTGTTGAGACCGCGCGGCCGGCGAGTCAACCCAAAAACACGACCGCAGGGACCGATACACAAGCGATCGGACCCGATAAGTGCCAAACTATGACACTTCGGTTGCCCGGCGGACTGCGCTCCGCCCGGGCGACGCGAGCCGCCTCAACAATATGCAATACGTTCGCGAGATGTGAAGCCGGTCTGGAAGAAGAGTGACGTCGGATATCGGTCCTCGCGAGACCGTCCTTCCGCTTGACGCGGACGCGGGGACCATTCCGAACGCGGAGCTGGCGCTCCGACACGCATCATTCGCCGGGGCGGGATGTACCGATCCGCGACCGGTAAGGGATCGGGGGACCGGTGCGTCCGCTCCCTTACCGGTCGCGGCTCGGACAAGGCACGCGGTTCGACCCGCAAGATGAAGGTCGACGCTGCACTAGTGCTCGGACACGCCCTCGTTGATTTCCGCATCGAACGAGGCGATGAGATCGCGAGCCTCCGCCATGATGGACTCCACGTCACATCCCCTGGGAATCATGTGTGCGAACACCCCGTGCAGCGCGTTGAACTGCTCCACGGTGTCGTTGAACACGTCGCCCAGCTCTTCCATTGAGAGCTCGAAGGCGCTGACGGCCAGATTCCGGAGATTGCCGCCGAGCCTTGCGGTCTGCCTGTCGGGCGCGAATGGGACGGTCGCACAGAAGTGCGCGATCTGCCAAAGTCGTTCCCCCGAGTCGCGTGTCTTGAAGCAGGCCGGTTCGGTACACTGCCGGCTTATCGCGTCGGCGAGCGCCTCGGGGAAGTTCCAGCGTACGGCCAGCGTGCGCCCAACCTCGGCGTGGTCAGTGCCGAAGTGTGCGTGCTCGAACACTTGGCGTGAGACGGCGTCGGCACGACAGCCGCTGATGGCCTCGACGTAGCTCGGTCCGTAGTAGGTGCCCATGACCAGCGTTCCGACGTTCTGCAACATCCCGACGAGAAAGGCCTCCTCACGCGGCTGGTGTCCTGTGGCTTGAGCGAGACGCCGCGCCAGACACGCACGAACGATGCAGTCGCGCCAGAACTCGCGCAAGTAGGTGCCGCCCATCCCGATACCCCCCAGCGTGTTGGAGAGGTGGAATCCGAGGGCGGCCACCTTGAGGTTCTCGTTGCCCATCACCACCGCGGCGCGCGTGAGCGTGCCCACGCGATGCTTCTGGCCAAATGCGGCGCTGTTGGCCACCTTGAGAAGGCGAGCGCTCAACGCGGTATCCAACTCCACGATGCGCACGATTTCCCCGGCGGCGACCATCTCATCCCGACACATGGTCAGCAGTTTCACGGCCGCCTCCGGCAGGCTCGGAATCTTGATGTCGGCGAGTATCTTCTCTGCGACACTCGTTCCCTCAGAGTGGAGCGGAGGGGTTGGCATGGCGTTCCCTTCGATTGCGCGACCAAGTTCGTTGTTCGGCCTAACGTGCTGTCTTAGCCAGACGGCATTCTCCGAGCCCCGACCGTAAGGGAGGGGACACGCCAAGACGCACTCAGGACCACTCCCTGACGGTCGCGGCTCGGTTTAGGAAAGCATCGTCATTTCCGAGGCACTTCACGAGTCGCGCGGCGGGTGACGGTTTGCTGCGCGGAGATCTCGAATCGTCATTATCGGGCCGCGTCATGTTTCCGGACCGGCGCCGGCAAATGCCGAGCTCGGTTGCGGTGCCTACAATCTCATACGCCGCGCGGGCCGGAAACCGGCGGGGAAATCCGGCTTGACCATGCGATGTGGCCTGCAACTCTGGTGGGGGTTCAACGCTTATGCGTGTTGCGATCTGCTCGTTGGTTCTGATGACCGTGTTCTCGGCTGCGATGGTTGTCCGCGCCGACGAAACGCCGGCCGCGAGTGTCGCTGCCGAATGGGTGCCCGGAGAGGTGATTGTCGGATTCCGGCACCCTCCGCAGCTATCGGACCTCATCGGGATTCGGCGCGCACTGTCGTACGTCGGCCAGTGGCGCGGGTTGAGCCCGTGCACGTCGACCACGGCGGGCGACGGCGAGCGACATCCGCTGATGTGTGCCCGAGTCGTGAAGATCGCGCCGGAGGATGACGTTCCGTCGGCCGCCGCGCGGATCGGGGAACTGCCCGGCGTGGTGTACGCCCATCCGAACTACATCATGCGACCGGCGGCGGTGCCCAACGATTATTACTATGCCGCATACCAATACGGTCCGAACATCATGCGGGCGCCGGAGGCGTGGGATCTGACGACCGGACGGGCCGAAGTGATCGTCGCGGTGGCGGACAGCGGGCTGTATTTCGATCACCAGGATTTTCAGGACGGTGCCGTCTGGGCGAACGACGACCCGCTGACGGGCGCGGACGACGACGGAAACGGCTATGTCGATGACTATCGCGGGTGGGATTTCATCAACAACGACAACGACCCATCGGCCAGTTCGGCACACGGCACGCACGTCGCCGGGATCATCGCGGCGCGCATCAACAACGGGCTCGGCATCGCGGGCATGTCCAACTGCACGATCATGCCGTTGCAGGTATTCGACGGGCAATATGGTACGTGGGAGGCGATCTCCTCGGCCATCGTATACGCGGCGGACAACGGCGCACGCGTGTTGAACTACAGCGGAGGCGGCGTCAGCGGGGACGGACTTCTGGCGTCGGCGGTACAATACGCGGCGCGACGCGGCATGGTCATCGTGACCGCAGCGGGCAACCACGGTACAGAGACCCCGTTCTACCCGGCCGCCTTCGCGGAAACGATCGCGGTTTCGGCGACCGGTCCGGATGACGTCTACTATGCGAACTCCGGGCGGGGGCATCACATTGACGTTGCCGCGCCGGGGATGGATGTCCTTTCGGCCTACTGGGAACACCCGTCGGACTACCGCTTTCTCAGCGGCACGTCCATGGCAACGGCCCAGGTAAGCGGGCTGGTCGCGCTGATGTTCAGCCTGAACCCACACCTCACGACGGAAGAGGTGCGCGCGCTGCTGAGTGAAAACGCCGTCGACTTGGGCGCGGCCGGGTTCGACCCGGAATTCGGCTGGGGGCGTGTCGACGCGGCCGCCACGCTCGAGGCTGTTCCGGCCGATGTGACGCCGCCTGCCATCGTGCACGACGACACCTCGCCCACCCATCCGTTCAGCGGGTATATCGACCCGCGCGGTGAGAGCACGGACGGCTCGGTGCAGGATCTGGGCATCGATCGCGTCACGATCGCGTTCAGCGAGCCGGTGCGCGATGTCGGCTCCGGTTCGGACGGCGCGTTGACAATCGCGGCGTTCAGCGTCGTCAGCGGTGGACCAAACCTACCCTCGATCGTGTCGATCGACGCGTCGGGCAACCCGGTGATCGACGTGATACTGTCAGGTCCACTGCCGGCCGGGTATTGGACGACGATGATCGCGGACGTCGAGGACGGTTCGGGCAACCGCATCGAGTCGCTCGGTGATCTCGGTCCGGGCGGGGATGAGCCGGACCGTATCGACCTCGGTTTTCTGCCCGGCGATTTGGATCAGACGGGGGTGGTGGACCCGTTCGATCTTCTGGCGCTGCGACGCATTGCGGCCGGGTTGGAGACTCCGAGTCGCGGCCCGGATGTGGACTACGCCGACACCAACCGCAACGGCGGAATCGAACCGCTCGACGTGCTCCTGTTTCGACAGCTCGTCCGAGGCAATGGAAACGCCACCCGCCCGTGGGCGGACGAGCGACTCGCCGTGCGACCCTAACCCCGGGGCACACGCCGTCGCCGGCCGGCCGCATTGGCGCGGGAAACGCTTGTGGCCAGCCAGGAATGCGGTGGGGCGCCTGCCGGGGGGTGTGCCCGCCGTAGTCCTTCCTGCGGCGTTCGCCCGCAGAGCAGGAACTACGCGAGGTCGCGGCGCGGAAACAACTATCATCGTTCCTCGACTTAATGAAGTGCGGCTCTGGCCAAGTATTCGCAAGGGAACGCTAACGCCCGACGCTCGGTGCTCGAATGAGCAACGCGTGTCGGCGCACAGCGATCTCAAGTGGCATTGTAGCAAAAGCGGGGCGGCGTTCCAAGCGGCCAAGGGGCGATCCCGACCCTGAATCGATGTGCAATCCGAGCCGCGCCCGTGAGGAAGCGGTTGACTGCGACACCAGTGTCTTGCGTGCATCCGCTCCCTTCGGGCTCCCGCGGCCGGCGCGGCTAATCACCCAGACCGCGTGCTAATTCGCGATGCAGACTCGGCGCGTCGGTGCCCACAGGGCGATTGACGCTCCCGGATCGTTGCTCGGTCCGTTTGTTGCGCTGTTTGCACGTGAACCCCAACGCTGGCACGGATTGTGCATCCGATAGTGTCACGACGAGCGGCTCGCCGCCGCCCGCGGAAACGCGGTGCGCCCCGGTTGCGCGGCGCGTCCTTTTGCGATTGGAAGTTGTTCGGTGGCCCGAGGAGGACCCGCTCCGTGCATCGGCCCATGGGTCGATTCCTCAGGCCGTGTTGCCTCGAGTGGAGAACGGTGCAGCGATGACGAGAATGTGTTCGATCGGCGCGGTGGTGTGTCTGGTAGGCTTCGTTTCGGTTTCGGCAACCGCGGCGGAGCGCGGTCTCAGCGCCGCGACTGAGGTCCGGGAGACATACCTCGGGCTGGACGGTGTGCTGGATCTCAAACTCGACCTGCACACCCTCGAACGAGCCGGCGTGCGCACAACCGTATCGTCGTCCGCGCCGATGGAGCGCGCCGGCACGCTGCAGGCGACGCTACGACCGGCCGAGGCGCTCTACGAAATCGTCCTGGCCAACCGGGAACTCGGCTCGTTGCGCGGCGGGCAGATGCGCGCCGAGCACAGCACGTTTGCGTTCAGTACCGAGCACGGTCCCGATGTCACGATTCGCGGGATGACGCTCGAACACGACCCGATGGCCACCTACGGAATCGAACTCGCCCTGCACGATCGCGTCGAACCTCACCTCGTGTGGTTTGTGCTCGACGGCGTGTCGTATCGATACGACTACGATCGAAGTGAGTTTCATCTTTCCGGGCAGGTGCTGGTGGGTGAGGGACTCGCTGTGCGCACCGGGCGACCCGACTGGGTCGGAACTCAAATCGGGCACGTCGTGGCCACGATCGGCACGGAACTGTCCCAGACGATCGAGTTTGACGTGGACGATCAGATGCTGTCGGCGACGCTGTTCCCGGTGCAAGGCCCGGCCGAGGGAACGTTCCCGACGCCCGGACCGGACGTGATCGTCGGTGAGCTCGTGTCCACCGGCCAGTTCGGCCGCGAGGGTCCGCTTGGATCGGGAACCATCGGCATGGGCATCGGCACGACCTCGTGCAACAAGGGCAACGTCCCCTTGAACTGGTTCGCGCTGCCCAACATCGATCACCCCATGATTCCGATGAACATGTACCGGCTCAAGACCGTCAACGGCGCAGACCGTCTCGAACAGATCGGGCACTCCTGGATGAAGCACGCTTTCGCCGCCTTGCAGGGGTCGGCCTGCACCGCACAGTTCGGTGCGCCCTGCCAGCCCGGCAGTCCGGGACTCGGCGTCGGCTGCTCCGACCCGTACAGTGCCGGAAGGAACGCCAGCCCCTGCGGGCTCGGGCCGCGGGCAGCCGTCAACCCCTACACCGGGGCCATTCCCGCCGGCGGCTTACTCGGCGGAACACCATGCACGAACTACCCGTCCCGCGACCATCGTGACCACGTGCACACCGGCATCTCACACCGCATTCAGGTTCTCGACGTCGATCTCACGCCGGCCTTGAACCCCGGCGCCCGCTACTTCGCGGAGGGTCAGTACATCTCGCCCCACGAGTTCACCCATCCCGACTCGCTCGCCGCTCAGAACATGCACAACAACGTCTCATATCGCGAGGTCGGCGTGACCGAGCAGAGCCCCGGGCAGTTCTCCTTCGGGGACCTCGGCCCGACGGTGCGAGAATCGCCCTCGCTGGACGCATGGACCGGCGCGACTCAGACGATGATCGAGCCCGCCCCGATGCTCGACGGGCGCGGCACGCTGGCCTACAAGGTGACTCAACTGAATGCCACGGCTTGGCACTACGAGTACGCGCTGTACAACATGAACCTCGACCGCTCCCTCGGCTCGTTCAGCGTCCCCATTCCGGGCGGAGTCCTGGTCAACGCCACGGAGTTCCACGCCCCACTCAATCACCCCCCGGAACCGCACACCGACAATTACTCCAACACCCCCTGGGCCATGACGACACCCGTCGGTGCCATCGTCTGGTCGACCGACTCGTTCGCCGTCGACCCCAACGCCAACGCCGTGCGGTTCGGAACCTTGTACAACTTCCGATTCGTCGCCAACAGCCCGCCGCAGCCCGTCTTCGCTCAAGTAGGCCTGTTCAAGACCGGCGGAACCGTAGACGCCGTCACGGTCGGACCGAGCCCCGTCGGACCGCAGGATTGCAACAACAACGGCGTCGAGGACGGTCAAGACATCTCGAGCGGCGCCAGCACCGACTGCAACGGCAACACCGTGCCCGACGAATGCGAGCTACCGCCGCCCGCGGGCACATGCACGTCCTTCTGCGCCCAGAACTGCAATGGCAATGCCCTGCCCGATGAATGTGAAATCGATGTAAACAGCCCTGCGCCCGGCGGACCGTGGTTCTGCACCGTCAACTGTGCGGCTGACTGCAACGACAACGGCCTGCCCGACGAATGCGAGCCCGACTGCAATCAAAACGGCGTTCAAGACAGTTGCGACATTGCCGGTCTGACCAGTCCGGACTGCAACGTGGACGGGGTTCCCGACGAGTGCGAGATCGACATCAACAGCCCCGCCATGGGGGGACCGTGGTTCTGCACCGCGAATTGCGCGTCCGACTGCAACGACAACGGTGTCCCCGATGAGTGCGACACGTCCAGCCCGGACTGCAACCTCAACGGCATTCCCGATGAATGCGAACCGGGGCTGGTTTGCGAGTGCGGAAACGGTGTCCTCGAGCAGGGTGAGCAGTGCGACGACGGAAATATCGTTCCCGGCGATGGCTGCGATGCGTTCTGTCAATCCGAATTCAATGATGATTGCATATCGGCGCAGACCATCTTCGATGGAGCGACGCCCTTCGACACCACCGCGGCAACGACGGGGGCGGACAGCTTCCCCCACACCGGCGTGTGCCAGTTTGACGGCCAGACGTACAACGACTTGTGGTATCAGTATGACGTCACTTGCGACGGCAACCTGACGGTCAGCCTCTGCTCTTCACTGTACGACACCGACCTCGTTGTCTACAGCGGCTGCACCTGCCCCACGACGCAGGCGGAGGCCACCGCGCAGTTCCTGGCATGCAACGATGACGGTTGTGGGCTCCGATCCACCCTCACCGTCCCGGTACTGCGCGGCGATTGCCTCCTTATTCGGGTGGGCGGATACCAGGCGCCCAACTTCGGTCTCGGCACGGTCGATATCACCAACGACGGTTCGCCCTGCGCCGTCTGTCCAAACAACATCGTCGAGCCGGGCGAGCACTGCGATCCACCCGACGGCGTTCACTGTGACCCCCAGTGCCACTGGATCTGCGGCGACGACCGAGTGGATGCGCCGGAGGAGTGCGAACCACCTGGAACCGCAACGTGTGATTCCGACTGTTCGCTGCCGGTCTGCGGCGATGGCATTCACAACGCACTCGCCGGCGAGGCGTGTGACACCGGTGGAATGTCCGCCACCTGCGACAGCGACTGCACGCTGCCGTCGTGCGGTGACGGGCTGGTCAACGCGCCGGCCGGCGAAGACTGTGATCCGCCCAACGGCGTGGACTGCGACGCAAACTGCCTGCGAATCCCCGCGTGTGGCGACGGCTTCATGGACCCGGGCGAGCAGTGCGACGATGGAAACACCACATCGGGCGACGGCTGCGACGAGTTCTGCCAGTCCGAGAGTAACGACAATTGTATTGACGCGCCTGCGGCGTTCGAGGGCAGCACGCCGTTCGATACGACCGCGGCGACAACCGGCGCGACCGACAGCTTCCCGCACGTCGGCGCCTGTAAATTCGACGGGCAAACCTACAACGATATCTGGTACCAACACACCGCCACGTGCGACGGAAACCTCACCATCAGCCTCTGTACTTCCCTGTACGACACGGACTTGGTGGTGTACGACGGTTGCACTTGCCCCACCTCGCAGGCCGAAGCGGACGCACAACTCGCCGCGTGCAACGATGATGCCTGCGGTGTGCAATCAACGTTGACGCTGCCGGGTGTGGTCGGCGGAAACTGCTATCTCATCCGCGTCGGCGGGTGGAACGAAGGAGATGTCGGCACCGGCACGATGGAGATCACAAACGACGGCGCCCCCTGCACAACCTGCGGAAACGGCACCGTCGAAGTGGGCGAGGACTGTGAGCCGCCCGGCACGGCGAAGTGCGACGCCGACTGCACCTTCCCGGTCTGCGGCGACGGAGCGTTGAACACGCTCGCCGGCGAGCAGTGCGAACCGCCGGACACCGCAGTCTGCGACGCCGACTGCACGCTCCCGGTGTGCGGCGACGGTATTGTGAACACACTCTCCGGAGAGGACTGCGAACCGCCCGACACTGCTATCTGCGACGTCGACTGCACACAACCGATCTGCGGAGACGGCCTTCTGAACACACTCGCCGGGGAGCTTTGCGAACCGGCCGACACCGCAGTCTGTGACGTTGACTGCACACCGCCGCTCTGCGGCGACGGCGTCCTCAACACACTCGCCGGAGAGGAGTGTGACGATGGCAACATCAATCCCGCCGACGGGTGCAGCGCTGCATGCACAACGGAAATGCCCGGTGAGACGTGCATCGGCGGCACCGTGGCCGAGTGTTGCGATGTCGACGGCGACAGTGTTCGAGACAACAGTTGTGAGTGGTGTGCCTGCGATCCCATACCGATGTGCGATCGAATGCCGATCACCTTCGGTGACATGGGAGGCGGCTTCGGCGACTGCATACCCGATGGTTTTTGCAACGTGCATGATCGAAACCAGGCGCTGGCTTGCTTCGAGGGCACGACCAATTGTGATGCCATCAACATCGACACCGGCGGTTCCTTCTCCAATTGCCAGTCGGACGGATTCTGTAACATTCACGACGCCAACCACGCGCTGAGGTGCTTCGCCGGCACCAATCCGTGCGTCTGCGGTCCGGCGCCCGAGTTCGCCGCTGAGCCAACGATCGTCGGCGCTATCGAACTGAGCGCCGTGGCCGACGCCCGCAGCCTGCGTGCCGGCGACATGGTGGATGTACGCGTGCTAATGGACGCCGACGCTGGCAGCCACGCACGCCGGCCGAAACCCACTCTCCAGAGCTTCCAATTGCACCTGGAGGTCAGCGGCGGGCACCGCGGACACCTCGAACTGATCGACATCGCCATCGACGACCGCACCGACTTCGTCTTCGACGGATTCGCCGGTTTGTTCGACGCCTACAACGTGGAAAAGGGACAGATGCTCGCCGGGCTCGACGGCGGAAGCGTCACGACCAAGACGAACGCCTATCTGGCCACGTTCACCTACCGCGCCTCGTCGGACGCGGCCGGCACGTTCGTGGTCGATATCCTGCGGGACGAGGCCGCTGGCGATCAGACGTTCCTGATCTCATCGTTTGCCGACAAGGTCGAGGTGCTGTCGACGCAACCGGCCGTGATAGTGGTCGGTGCGGAGCGAGCGCGGTTGCGACGCTGACCTCCGATTGCCCCAGCCTTGTCAATCCGGATTCCACCGGACCAAGCCGCGCGTGAGCGACGCGCGGCTTGGTTCGACTACGCATTGACCGGCGCGGCCTCAACGGCAGCGTCGTGCTTGAACACATCGATGCTCATCCACCTCCGACTGTTCCAACGCCACCACATCCAGATGCCCGTCACGACGATCAGCACCGACGCCGCGATCCAAGGCCCCACGCTGCCCAACTCCGGGACGAACTCGACCATCGCGAACCCGCCGCCCACGACGATCACCCAGTGGCTGACGATGAACACCATCGAAGGCACAAACGTATCGCCCGCCGCCCGCAGAACACTGTTGTAGGTGATACCCAAAGCGTCGAACACCTGGAACACGGCCGCGCAGACCATGACCTTGGCGCCGATCTCGATCACGCCGGGCTGATCGCTGAAAAACCCGATCAGTCGCTCGCGAAAGACCAGATAAACCACCGACAGCATCAGCATGTAGCTCAGCATGATCGCCGCGCCGATCCTGGTCACGCGAATGGCCCGCTTCGGGTCCTTCGCGCCGATCGCCCGACCGACGATCGACGCCAGAGCCATCCCCACCCCTATGCACGGCATAAAGCTGATCCGCAAGTACTGCCACGCCGAGTTCGTCGCCAACTGGTGTTCCTTGCCAAAGTACGTCCCCACCAGCACCACCGTGAAAATCGCCCACACCGTCACATCGCTGCACCACTGCAGCCCGCTCGGACCGCCCACGCGGAAGATGTTCAACGTCTTCGTCCAATCGAACCGCCAAGTGTCGCGCGACGCGTACTTCTCGTGAATCCGTCGCCCGCAGAGCGCGAGTGTCAGCCGCACGGCACGGTAGTTCGTCCCGATGACCGTCCCCCAAGCCGCACCCTCGATGCCCATCGCCGGAAGCCCGAACTTGCCGAAAATCAGCACATAGCTCGCCGCCGCGTTAATGACCACGCCCTCCAGCGCCACCACCATGGTCACGCTCGGCTTGTGAATCCCGTTGAAGAAGCTGCTCAGCCCCGCAGCCATGATCGTCGGACCGATCGTCCACACCGCGATCGCCGCGTAGCGCATCTCCAACCGCTGGATCTCCGCGTCGTGTCCCGCCCACGCAAACACCCGCGGCAGCGAAGGCCACAGCAACGCACCAACGATCCAGAAGGCGATCGACAGGTACAGACACTGCCACGCGTAGGCGCTGCAACTCCGATGGTCCCCGCGCCCCAGGCACTGCGAAGCCATCGTGTTGACGATCGTCAACGTGCCCATGCCGATCACGATGTACGTCCACATGATGATCTGCGCCGGCAGGATCGCCGCCAGGGCGTCCGTGTTCCCCGTCAGCGAGATCATCCAGTAGTCCGTGACGTCCATGAACATCCGGCAGCACGTGGCCACCACAATGGGCAGCGACATACAGACCACGTTCCACAGCTCCGCCCGACCGCTGAGCGGTATCTTATCGTTTTCAGGTTGTAACTCGCTGGCACTCATCGCCGTGCATACCCAACAAAAAAACCCAAGAACCGCTTGGCCCTGGGCTGAAAAGAAGCTCTGCCGATTTGGCGTGTCTACTCAGTCCTCAGGCCCCATCCCCCCATCCGCGCGACCCCGGCTGCGGCTCAACCGTTCGCGTTGTTGCAGTGTACGTGCTCACAGAAGCTCTCCTAACGACCACGACAACATACCACAAAACCACCCATAGTCAAGCGTGTACCCCATCCCCTCCGGCGTGATGACTCTGTGCCTCGCAACCTGGCCGCCAAGCGCATTCAAACTGAGGCCGGCGCGCAACGACGGTCGCGGGCAGCCAAACGCTACTTGAAACACCGCAAAGTCAGCCCGCTCTGCTGCGCCGTCGCCATCCAGGTTGCCCAGCAACCTCAGCAAGATGCGGAATCACTTGCCATCTTCCACGATGCCGGTGAAGATGAGATGGAACTGCGCGTAATCCCCCCCGTGCCCACCTCGAGGTCGCCGTCATAGTCAAACACATCGCATCCGGGCGCGGGGCGTCCGGTGACGCACTCCATAGTTCCTACTCGGAGCGACAAACACTGAACACGGTCATTCCGAGCGCAGCGAGGAATCTTGCTGAATCCGGGAAAGATGCTTCGCTTCGACCAGCGTGACCTCCAACATTCCGTGCTCCCCGCAGTATCGTATTCGATAGCACTCCGGCGCGGTCTCAGCCGCGATTCGCTCCGTCGACTTTTCCGGAAGGCAGTATGTGTGCTTCGAAGTTCACACCCGTCGCGTCCGCGTCTTGCAGCACGACCGCGGCGTCGTAGGGGTAGTAGTAGCGAAACGCGCCGGATGGTGTCACCGTGTAGCTCCCCGCGCCCAGGCCGCTGAAGCTGTGGTCACCGTTAATGTCGCTCAGCGTGAAATCACTCAACGCACCGGACAAGGTGAGCGCGGCGTTGACCACCGG
>JAJDDR010000191.1 GCA_029260255.1 Phycisphaerae bacterium | reverse complement strand
CATATCTGCTATTCGCGATCAGAGGGTGGGGAGAACCATATCCAGGGCGCTTCGCGCGAGGGGAGAGAACCACATCCAGCGCTTATGCGCCAGGAGAACCAGAACCTCCGCTACCCCCTAAACCGCCAGAAACCCGCGCCTTTCAACCGCCGCTGACAATTGACCGTGGCACCCTGGATACCGTCGTCGTCTACAGCCTGTCCCGGCTGTCAGGAATACAAGGCATGGCTTGGACATTCTGGGGAAACTGACGGATCAAGAGATTCGAGTCGTGAGCGTCTCGGAGCAAATCGACTTCAACGGAACGATGGGGCGATTCTTGGCGACGTTGTTCTTGGCGATAGCAACTATGGAGCGGGAGACCATCGTAGAGCGTATCCGGGACGGACTTGCAGCCGCAAAAGCCAACGGGCAAACGCTGGGCAGACCACGAAACGAGCAACGACGGAAGCAAGCCCAGACGATGAAAGCGGACGGAATGAGCGTTATTGAGATAGCCGAAGAACTTGGTTGTACTCG
This sequence comes from Phycisphaerae bacterium, assembly GCA_029260255.1. Classification (GTDB taxonomy): domain Bacteria; phylum Planctomycetota; class Phycisphaerae; order UBA1845; family UBA1845; genus OFTM285. The sequence goes on along the minus strand of JAJDDR010000191.1, from coordinate 12,599 downwards.
GCAAAATGTTTACCGTTTTCTTGCAGGAGCAACCACAACACACGCCGCATAATACCTGTCTCTGAGCAGGGATAACCAAACGAGAGCTGAGACTTGGTGCCCCCTTGTCTTGGCTCTCGTTGTATACAACGCCAACCGATCATTGGGCATCCTCTTGATGGCTGTTGTCTTTCATGCCATTATCGATGACCCTCAATCGCCCGATGAACTCTCGCAAATGGAAACGCAGCAGTACAAAGCAAGGAAGCAAGCGGCGTGTCCGTATGACAGGCATTCCCTGTTCGTTCGTTCCGATTCTGCGATCAAACCAACCATTTGCTATTCCGGCGAATCGGTTCCATCTTTCTTTGGCCGCCTCTCTACGTCCGCCGAGTTTGAATTCCGTCGCAAGAAACCCCTGGGAGTATACACACAGTGACGCCTCTTGTCGGTCGATGTCCTGCAACAACAGAATAAATGCCCGGTCTTCCGGGCGAATCTCATAGGATTTGAGTCCGAATTCTCCCATCATTCCCATCTCAAATCGATCATCCCCGTTGGAAGTAGCCCCATACCGTGTTAATGGGACGGAGATTGTACCCCGACCAGGCGGACCGAAGAACATAATCACGATTTGAGTAGAATGGAGAGTGATACCGTGGTTCTTCACGCAGAGAGTGAACGACGAGAACATCTTGCACGCATTCTCATCCATCGACTGCTTTTCGGAGTATCCACAGGCATCGATCCGCAGAACTACATGGTTACCACGACCGAATTGTCGCCAAGTGTACCAAATCGCTACAAGAGCAACGATGAATGCGGGGTCCGAGAGGCTGCCAAACGCTGCGGACGCCTCGGATGGTGCGTCCAGTTGTTGTGGTTTATCTTTGCCGATCAAGAAGCATCCGAGGAAAGCGATGAACGAGATTACTCCAATTGCAAGACTAATCTTCGCATAAATGTCGTGTGATCCTCCAGCCAAATTCCGAAGCCCCTTTCGTGGTTCGCCCAAGTCGGGCTCGCCAACGTGATTGCGGTATTGGGTATCGAGCCTCCTGAACCAATCCCGCTGCTGAATGACAAAAAACCCGTGACCAACATGAAGGACGGCGATTACAAGGAAACCGAACCGAATCGCCCCAATGTCGATAATCGGATACGCTTTGGAACTCGGCGAATCCGAGCATCAGCGTAAGGACTCCACCATTCACCATGTATATCAGGCGAGTGTAGCGGACGGTATGCTCCCCCGTTTGGTTAAGACGCATTCGATAGTAATCAATCCTCGCTTGCCTCTGGTCGTAAGGTGAGTCAACCATGCCAGCTCCCTATCCAAGCGATACCCAACCACGAAACGTCACACGCCAACCACATCCTACCACGCCAAGACCAAGCGGGCAACGCTCGGCACGGACGAGCAGCGAGGCACTACGCCCTACTCAATGCCACCCAGTGACACTCTCTCGCTTGCTCTAATCGCCTACCTGTTGCCCAACGCGATCAACTAACGCCATACGCCCGTGTCACACGTTCACACTGTGCGGAATGCATGACAACATAAACAACTGTTTAGCGTTACGGACGGCTAGCAGAAAACAGGACTCAGTCTACCGGCATGATGATACCCATGATTGCCGGAAACGTCACGACCTTCAGCAAGTACCCGCCCTACGACGAGTTCGACGCATGCGAGGGCTTCGACGACCGGCGGATGCAGTGTCGGATTGTCGACGGGGAAAGAACACGCGGAAGACCATTTCGGCCATGGTGCGACGGGGTGCCGACGAGTATCCGGCGGCGTGCGGTGATGTGAGCGACTACGTGCGTTTGGTCGTCGATGTCGCACGAGGTGTCTCTGGCGGGTTGCCTGCCAGTGTGTCTGCGCGAACCGTGCTTCTGGGCGCGGGCGGACGAACCGCAAGAGCCAGAGTCCGAGCGAACGTACGTTGGCAAGCTGACGCGAACGCCGAGGATTGTGAAGTCGGCGCGGTGGGTATATGATAACACCCTCACCCCCAACAGCCCGAACGGGTTCACTGCACTCGAACGCGATGTCGGTCAATCCAAGATCGGCGGCTGCTCCGGTTCTGCTTTCGGCTCAGGGATCGACGTAGCCGGTGAACGGAGGAGCCGGGGACGATTCGGGAGCATCACGAAGATGTCGGCGAACCCCGCCGCCGAAATGTGGTCCAGGCCACTTTCGTGCAGGGATTCGCCCCGCTGCGTGGCACGTAGTGATTAGTCGATCCACCAGCTGTTCCGCACGCCGATACCGTAGATCAGCGACAACACCGCCACACCGGCGAGGGCCATGCGGACGGCAGGGTTGCCCGGGTCGCTGTGGTGAGTCAATGGCCAAAAGAACGTGCAGTACGACAAGCCGATCACGCCAAACCACATCGATCCGCCGCCCGGTAACTTGCCTGGGGACTCTCCGCAATCGTCGTCAGCCTTCGTGCGTTTTGCATGATCCTCAGCCACCATACCGCCCTCAGTGTCTTCCCGGTCGGAGACGTGCACGCGAGGCGTGACCCACGCCGCATAAGTGCCTTCGCTTGCCGGGTATCTGCGGAGCAAGCTTGACACGGTGCGACGCCGTCTCATGATCCAAGGTACTGGTACACATCCGGGTGCATCCAACGAAGCAACTGTTGCTCTATCTGAGTGTATGTGCCGTTTTCCACAAGATACTGCGGCAGCCCAGTGAATATCTTCCCGCAGACATCGGGCATGTTTTCGCGAGTCACAATCCACTCATGCTTGCGAAAGAGAATGTCGCGGTCCGCGTCCGCGACAGCATCCGAACTGCTTGTCGCATGGAGGTACTTGAATCCCGAGAGCGTTTGACCCATAACCAGCCCTACCATCTGTTCCGCTTGGCCCAATCGTAACCCAAGCTCCCAACGAACCGATCCGAGGAACATCGACGGCACGCCCTGCTTGCTGCGGGCCTACCTCCCGGGCAATGTCAGCACACCGGTGGCTGTACCGCCGATGGAAGTGAATCCGACTCCATCGATCAATCCGGAGCTTTCCCGAAACATCAAGGATACTTCAACTGCCCCGTCCGAACGGAGCGTGTAGACCGCGGAGCCTCGACCACTCGTGGTGACTGTTCCGGCGTCGGGAAAAAATTCGGCCCACTTGGTGGTGTTCTTGTACGTTACCGTAACACGGTTTCCGGCAGTCACGACGGTCTCGGTCACCGATGTTGTGATGTCTCCGCCGGACTCAGTAGTGACGGAGAGCCCGGGGCGTTCGGGTCCGCCTGTGGTGCTGTCCAACGGGATCCCATCCTCATCGAACGAAGTGGTGTGACTCTCGGTTTCATCGCCTTGGTTCACAATCGTGCCGTTTATGCGGACCCAGCCCGCCCACGTTATCTCACCTGCATAGGTTCCTGCGGGAATCTCGGACGGCGAGATTTCGGTAACGGGCCGGGCAAATCCCGGAATCGGTGTGGAGCAGCCGTCTACCGAGAGGATCACGAGCACACCAAGTACACAACCAAGCCGACGTGACATAGCGAGCATCTCCTGGGCGATCGAGGTGGTTATCCGATGCCTGCGTTGACGAAGGACTATTATGGCGTGACACGGAAATAGTGTCAAGGGTGAACCGTGCGAGAGTATGGGCATGCCCTCGAAGGCCCAGCACTCGTTGCAGTACGCGTCCCTGCCGCCGTTCCTACGGTCCATGCGGGAGAACGCCGGATTCACTCAACGGCAACTCGCGGACCTCCTGGGCAAGCCCCAATCCTGGATACACAACTGCGAGACCGCTAACCGCCGAGTGGACGTGGCTGAGTTTGCTGCCTGGTGCGATGCCTGCGGGGTCAGGCCGCAAACGGGCTTCACCAGATTCTTGAAGCTGGTGCGGTGATTCGGCTTGCCCCGCGGTGAAGTGTAGATATCAAAACGATATCACCACTGTAATGGCCGGAGTGCGGACCAGCGTGCCGACTCGTCTACCTGATCGTCGAGCGTGCCCGGCCTACGTTGCCGGTGCCTTCCTCCGTGCGAATATCGTCGTCGCCCCAATAATCAGTAGGAGCATGACCGTCACGACCAAGCCCCACGACGGCCGCTAACGAGCGACCCACACCGGCCCCGTGAACTCCTGCTGCATGATGGCAACGTCAGTCAGGTCCACGTCGCAATCACCGTCAGCGTCAGCCCGTAGCGTTCCGTTGGGTTGAATGGGTGCTCCGATCGGCGTGAAGTTGCAAGCGTCGTCATCGTTCGGAACCCCGTCCCCGTCGATGTCGGGATCACATTCATCGGGTATGCCATCGCCGTCGAAATCGTCCCCACCGCACTTGTCGTCGGACTCGTATGCTCCCATGTCCACCCGACCATGAACAATGCGGGGAAGCCCATCGATATCGGTTTCATCTTCATTGAATGCAGGATCCCCAGCATTCACGGCAGGAGAGAACGACAACAAGTGATAATCGCCCTCTACCCATGCACCATCCAGCCAAAAGCCTGGACTCACAAAGAGCGGATTGTCGAATATATTTCCTACACCATCGCTGCCGCCCTCGATACAGCTGTAAGTCGGCAGCGGAGTTAGGTTCAGCGAGCCAGGGTGATTGTCCCAAATTATGCAGTTGCTGATTGAAACACTGTTGTTTATGGATTGCATACCGTAGTTCGTATTTCCTGTAATCGTGCAGTTGCGAATCACGCCTGATTGAGTGTCCCAAATCCCAAACTGCACGTTCCCGCTAAGGAGTCGCGCATAAATAAATTAAACGAGTTGGCATTGTTCTGCCGATGTGGAGGGTATGCCGGATGCCGTAGTGGTTCAATGGGTGGTCGAGAAGTACGAGGCGTTGAGTGGGTTGCTCGATGAGCGTTCTCGTCGTTTGTGGGCGGCGACGGAAGCGCGGTCGTTGGGTCGCGGCGGCATTGCGGCGGTGATGGCGGCGACCGGTATGTCGTCGGCGACCGTTGACAGAGGGCTGAAGGAACTGGATGCGATGGCGGCAGGTGTCGTCGAGCCGATGCCGGGGCGCATTCGCAAGTTTGGGGGCGGTCGCAAACGCGCCCGGGAGTCTCAACCGGCGTTGACGAAGGCCCTGAGCCAACTGGTGGAGCCGACCGTGCGCGGCGATCCGATGCAGCCCTTGCGATGGACCTGCAAGAGTACGTCCAAGTTGGCTGTCGAATTGAAGCGACTGGGCATTCACGTCGGCCCGCGCACCGTGGCGAAGGAATTGAAGGAACTGGGATTCAGCCTTCAGTCCAACCGTAAGACGCGCGAAGGGTCGAGCCATCCGGACCGTGACGCGCAGTTCGAGTACATCAATGAAACGGTGAAGCGTTTCCAGCGTCGAGGTCAACCGGTGGTTTCGGTGGATACGAAAAAGAAGGAATTGGTCGGGGAATTCAAGAATGCCGGCCGCGAGTGGCGTCGTCGCGGACGGCCGGAGGAAGTCAACGTTCATGACTTTCCCGACCCGAAGACGAAGAAGGCGATTCCCTACGGCGTGTACGATCTGACGCGCAATGAAGGTTGGGTCAGCGTGGGCATCGATCACGACACGGCACGGTTTGCGACAGCAAGCATCAAGCGGTGGTGGCGGAAAATGGGTCGCAGACGTTACCCGCAGGCGAAGGAACTATTGATCACTGCGGACTGCGGCGGGAGCAACAGCAGCCGCACGCGACTGTGGAAGGTGGCCCTGCAATCGCTGGCCGACGACTTGGGACTGCGTCTGACGATCTGCCACTTCCCGCCGGGCACGAGCAAATGGAACAAGATTGAGCACCGCATGTTCTGCCACATCACGCAGAACTGGCGCGGCCGTCCGCTCACCAGCTACGCGGCCATCGTCGAACTCATCGGAAACACGACCACGACCACCGGTTTGCAAATACGCGCCGAACTGGATGAGAACCATTATCCACCGAAAGAGATCGTCACGCCAGAACAACTTGCCAAGGTCCGCATGAAACCAGCCAGCCTGCACGGCCAATGGAACTACGTGATTAGTCCGAACTAGAATTCGTTTATATTATTAATGCGCGACGCCTAATCACGCAACTTACGATGTTCGCATCACAAGACTCAAGCCCACGATCGAGGTTTCCACGCACGGTGCATCGACTAATCGTACCGTTGCAGCCCAAGAGTCCGTCATCCGTGTTTTCAGAAATCGTATTGTCATCTATGACGCCGTGGCAAGCACCAAGCCCGTGCCTGTTGCCGCTCACCGCGGATCGCGTGATAAGCCCGTCACACAACTGAAGACCAAAGCTGCCATTGCCACTGATCGAGCAATCGGATACTACGCCATCACAATCTAGGATGCCATTCTGAGCGTTTTCTATAACATTGCAGAAACTAATGACTGCTGTACTGCCGCTCCCAGCGATGCCATTTGCGCCGGCATTGGTAATGGTGAAGCCTGCAAGTGTAGCGTTTGAATCCTCCACGCCTGAGAATGTCACCGTTGTACCCGACCCGCCGCCATCAATCACCGTCGAAGCGACGACAGCAGGATCTTCGGGATCGACGCTCCTTATCCTTATGAGCTTGCCTTGATAGTGGATGTTCTCTGGATAGGTTCCAGGAGAAACAACGATCGTATCCAGTTGAACCGCAGCGATGATCGCCTCTTGGATCGTTGGGTAATCAGCGGGCACTTGGATTTCGTCAGCGAGCCCGTCTGCGGAGAACAACAAGGCGACGGCGATAGCGAATACCGAAGACCTCATGACGTCGCCTCCCTTGCTTCATGTGATGCCCGCCGTGCGAACAGCCTCGTCCCGCCGATCATCAGCAACAACAACATGATGAACGTGCCCCACTCGCCGACGGTAGGGACAGTGGCAGCAAGGCACGGGTCGGGGCAGGGGATGTAGCCGGAGAGCGTGACTGTTCCAAGGTATATGTTCGGACCGTCGAAGTGAATCGTGAGCGTCGTTCCTGCGGCGATAGGAATCCCGGAATTAAAATGCTTGGAGACGCTGATCGCTTCGGAAGTATTAGCGAATCTGAGAGCCAGCTTGGTTTCTGCATCCTGGTGTAGCGACCAAGGAGCCACGCCATTTCCAAAGTTTTGAATGACTACGTCGGTCAGGACGAAGCCTGGGTTGTCTTCTGGGGCGACAATCGTATAGCCAGACGTATCCGACGACCCATAGAAGCTAACAACCTCCCCCTGCCCCCACGCAACTCCCCCCGACAGCAACACAACCGTGATAATCGAAACCAACCGCTTCATGACCGTGCCTCCTTCGTTTCGTGTGACGTGCGACGGGAGCGACGTGTCCCGCCGGTTGGGGAACCAGCCTAACGAATCCGCCGACGCGATTCAAACGCCTGCGGTCCGGCAGCATGTCCGGAGTTGCCCGCCGCACGCTTCGATGGCGATGAGCCCGGCCTGGACGCCGGTTCTGCGGAGTGGCTGGAGAAGTTGGCGTCCTACGAGTCGACGGAGCGGGATCGAGCGGGACCTGCACCGGCGGACGGAGGATGGCGGGCTGGTCACGGGTCGGGACGTGGTGGTTGCAGTGACGAACGGGCCACGGGAGCAGGTGTTCGGTGGGGGATTCGATGGATGTCGGCGGAGGCAGGTGCTCGTCAAAACCACCGGGGAGGGCAGGCCTGTCGGGTGCCGCACGTGCTGAAAGGGGCTGTCGTGCGGGTGCCCAGCGAGGACTGTCGTGCAGGTGCACAATGACGCCGATCCCACGGCGGATCGTAGTAGGGAAGGGGCCAGGAGCAGGGGCCAGGTACAGTGCCAGGGGTAGGGGAAGGATACTGGGCGAGAGCCAGGGGACAGGAGCACGTCTAGGGCCAGGGCCAGATACAGGTATAGGTGCAGGGCCAGGTCCAGGGCAGTTACAGCGGCAGGGGGTAGGAGCGGGGACGGGAGAGAGCAGAGGGGAACGGCCAGGGACCAGGGAACAGGGAACAGGGTGCAGGTGACTGGACAGGTCCAGGGGACAGGGTCAGGGGACAGCGCCCCGGAGTAGGCGGGGGCATTCAGGTACAGGGGCGTACTGGACAGGGGACACCCACAGGAGGTGCTCGATGGGGACCAGGGGATCAGGTAGCAGGAAAGGGGAAGGGGAAGGGACGAGTCGAGGAAAATGGGGCAGGGGTCGAGGGAGGGAAAGGGGGCATGCACCAAGTGCGGTTGAGTTGTGTGGTTAGGGAGGGGGCAGGTTTGAGTCGGGTCGATATCTGGGAAGGGGGCAGTGTCCGCTCAGGGAAGGGCAAGGAAAGGGTCAGGGGGAAGGCAACTCGCAAGAGGGAAGCGTGTGGTGAGGCAGGTAAAATGGAGGGCACGAGGGGCAGGTACCTAGCGAGGGGACAGGGTACGTTCAGGGAGGGACAGAGCGTAAGGGGGAAGACACGTGGAAAGGGGAATGGTTCAGTTGAAGTTAGGGGCATATCGGTGCTCCAATGACTGCCGATATACTTCGGTCAATGCAGGACACCATGAGCGGCGACTACAGTGGCGTACTGCCAATACACTGTCCGCAGTGGGCAGGCGGAGTCTCCAATTGGCCGCATTGCGTGACACTGCCCGCCCGTCAGCAGACGCTCGTTTTCCCCGAAGAAAACAACAGGTTCTCCAGTTGCCTCCGATCGCGCAGCACGATCATTCGTGTGGTTCAACCGCTCCAAACAGTGTGCGGTCATGCCAGTCAAAAACGCAAATCCCCATAACCGCATTCGCTGGCCAGACTTAGCAAAACGTGGCGGAAATGAACAAGGAAACTGTTGCCGAGACACAGTCTGCGTGTCTACAATGAATGCTCTCCGTGGAAGATGTTGGCAGTCCGCCGTCCCGCCAGAAGCGTCGCAGTGCCGAACGATCCGGACGGGTGGACAGCGGTGATCGCTGGACGGAGCTGCGAATGACAGAATGGCTGAGCAACGGAACAGTTGAACATCTGCTGGCCAGGGCTCCGTGGGCGGCGACGCAGGCTGTGTCATGAAAGCAGCTGTCCCGTGCACGATGTTTGTCGCCGTGAGCCTGATCGGCCGCAGACCAAGCGTTCGGTCGCCTTGTGGGCGTGCCGGACAGAAAATGGAGATCGAGAATAATGCCTGTATATGCGAATTGTGATTGCGCGTTGACGTATGACGCGAGAGAGCTGGCGAAGGCCTTGGGCGTGTCGAAGAGGCACGTTTGGCGGATGGATGCCAGCGGGTTGATTCCCCGGGCTGTGTGGCTCGGGCGAGCGAAACGGTGGTTGGTGAACGAGATTCGGGAATGGTTGGGTGCGGGAGCACCGCCACGGGAGAAATGGGAGCGGATTTACACAGGATGTGAGGTGACTCATGTTTAGGAGACACCGCTGTGAACGAAGTGGAAGAGGGCCCATGAAGATAAGCAGTGTAAGTCGTTGTCGCTGGACGGGATGGTCGTCGCGTGCCCTTTCGCAGAGAGCGAACCCGAATCGCTCGAACGGCAACGGGCGTAGGGCCAGGCTCAAGAAGGTAGCTGGGAACCAGGTGAAGCCGCGTCACCGGGAGAGGCTGATTCGTTGTGGGCTCACGCAGGACACGATCGCTGCTTGCGAGTTCCGTTCTGTGTCGAGGGCTGAGGCCGCCAAGCTGCTTGGCTGGGAGAGAGGTTCGCCGGGTCCGGGTCTAGCGGTGCCGTACCTGGACAAAGCGGGGAAGGATACGGATTACGTTCGTGTTTGGCTCGACAACCCAAGGAAGGACGGAGGGAGGAAGGTGTGCTGCGAGAGCCCGGCGGGGCAACCGAATCGTGCGTACTTTCCGCCCGGTTTCCGGAAGCTGATGCGTGACCGTTTCTTGTTGATTGCCAACGGCGAGATGGGAGCTGCTGCGGCTGTTCAGGCCGGGTACGCGTGCGTCGGAGTCGTAGGTCGCGACGGTTGGCGGAAGGACGGGCCACAGCCTGCCAACGGTGAACCGAACCTGTCGTGTGAACTGATTGCTGATCTGGACGGGATCAACTGGGACAAGATCGAAACGGTCTACGTCGCGCTTGATTCGGAGACTGCTTGCCTCGCAGCGGGCCACCTGATCGAGAACGAGTTGGCCGAGGTGCTCCGGGGGAAGGGAGTCACCGAGCCACGGAAGAGTGAGGACGTCCACCAGGAGTTTGCCCGGCTGTCGTCGCCCGTCGGAGCGTTCGTGGAGGACAGGTGCGAGGTTTCGCCCGATGCGGAGGTGAGCGTCGACCATCTCTGGAGGGAGTGGGGCATTTGGTGCGGGGCCAACGGCGCGGATGTGGGAACGAAGGAGCAGTTTGGGGCCAAGCTGCGATCGGCTGTACCGGGCGTTGAAAAGAGACGGAGTCGGGTGAGCGGAGTTAACGGATCGAGGCTGACGTTCTACAAGGGCATTAGGCTCCGGGTCACATGAGGAGGTGTCCATGGTGTCCACCGTGACCTGTTATTGTTTCTTGAAGAAAAGAGAACAGGGAGGAGTATAGAGAGAGGGAGTTTTGGGGTTTGCCGTGGACGCGGTGTTCACGGTAGCCAGGTGGTGGCGGGTTCCCGGCGTTCGTGCCGGTGGTACAGGTTGTCTGCCTGTCGAACCGCACGGCGTCGGGGCCAGCCCCAACCCACCACTTGAATTGACGGGAGGCGAGAAGTTGTTGTTGACGTTGCTCGTGCCACTCGGATATCGTGGCGGAGTGGAGCGGCGTCCCAAGCGTGGAGAAACGAAAGATGGCCAGAATCTTCAAGCATACATATACAGGTCGCGATTCGGACGGCAAGCCCGGCAACGTGACGGGAGGACGGTGAGTCATGTCGGTTCTCGGTAAGGGATGCGTCTTCAGACCTACCGTCACACGGCAACGTGCTGGCAAGAAATCGCGGACTCGGTCCAGGTTCTACTGGGCGAAGCACCGAAACGCTTTGGACATCGAGGTTCGTCATGCCCTGAAACTCCAGAACGGAGACGGCGTGAGCGATAAGGTCGTTGCCGAAAAACTCCTTCGTGAAATCCTCAAGCGAATCGAACGTGAAATGGCGGGTCTCACGGATCGGTTTGTGGAGGCTGCCACGACACCCATGCGGGATGTGGTCGCTCGCTACACTCGATATCTGCGGCGGTCGGGCAAGGCGGGGCGTCGTCACATCACCCAGGTGTTGTCCTACCTGAAGTGGATGATTGACAAGACCGGCATGCGGCATCTCCATGAACCCCGCGAGATGGATGCCCTGGACTTACCGCGCCACGATCGACGGCACCCATACGCCCGCCGACCGCACCCTCTGACCATCCGCCGCCGAGAAAAAACGGCCCTGCACGCCCACCGGAAAGACACGATCATCGCGGTATCGTGGGAATCGTCCCATGGGCCTATTGACGGCTCGCGAACACCCGCTAAAAGGGAGCAGAACGCTTCAGGGCGATTAGCTCAGTTGGCTAGAGCGCCTGCTCGACACGCAGGAGGTCACAGGTTCAAGTCCTGTATCGCCCATCCGTAAACCGCTGTGAGATAAGCACTTACAGCGGTTTACTTATGCGCACTTGCATTCCAAGATTAGGCGCTTAGACTTCTTGCTAGGCGCTTGAGCCTGAAGGAGGTGCGTCATGGGGTGGAAACCAGGGGTCAGATGGGATAAGGCGAACAAATATCACTACACCCGGTACCAGGGGAAAAAGCACTACCTGGGCACCGACTACGCTGACGCCCACCGCCGTTTCGCTGACATCGTCGGGGCCGCCGCTCCCCGCGAGGCGCCGGAATCCTTGGCCGAAGCCGTGCTCATGTATCAGGCAGAGAACCCCGTTCCGTTCAACGAGGAACGCCTCAAGGCATGGGTCCGGCACACCCCCCGCCTCCTCCTTTCTGACATCAACGACGCCGCTCTGGCGGAGTACGCCGCCCACATGAAGGCCGAGGGGCTCTCGCCGTGGACCATGCATCACAACATCCGGCTGGCGCGAAGCCTCTGCCAATGGTGTGTCAAACATGGCTGGATGGCGAAGGTCCCCGAGCGTCCAAAGCTGCCGAAGCCTGACAAAGGGCACCGCGACGTGCCGACACCAAAGCTCAAGGAGGTCATCGAGGGCCTCCAACAAATGCGCGACCAGAACGCCCTCCCCTTGGTCCGGTTTAGCCTTGCGGTCGGCTGCCGCCCCGGGGAGGCCCGACTCCTGCGATGGGGGCAAGTCAATCTTAACGATGATGTATGTGAAATCAAGGAACACAAAACCAGGCACCGCACTGGAAGGACAAGAACAATCTATCTGACACCCGAAGCTGTCGAAATACTGAAGAACCAGCCGCGCAAGAGCGAATACGTGTTCTTGAGCCGGTTGAAGAGACCCTACACGGCATCAGGGATACGATCCGTTCTGCACCGCCTCGGTATTAGCGGTCCACAATGCTTACGCCACACTTTCGCCCAGAATGCCCTGGCACAGGCCAGTATGGAGGACGTTGCCAAACTCCTTGGGCACTCTGATCTGAGGACCGTGCAGGTGTACGCACAGATCAGGGATCGACGTGCTCTTGATGTGTAAGCGCCCATCAGAACCATTCTTGACGGGGCGCGTATCCTGGCTCGGGTGTTGATTGACGCGTTTTGATGGCCAGGAGGTCCGGCATGGCTCGTTCGACTGATTCGAAGAAGCTCGCGTTGTGGCAGGGGCGATTC
>JAJDDR010000020.1 GCA_029260255.1 Phycisphaerae bacterium | reverse complement strand
GCAGCAACCCGAGAACGTGCTTTGCTCCTCGTTCGATAGCGCTTGCGTACAAATAGCCCATAATCCGCTCCGCAGTGAGAACCGACCTCGCGCTCAAGAACATGATACGGCGTTTCCTCCTCTAGCCAACCAGGGTCGGCCATCGGTAATGCCAGTGTGCCGGGTTTCCCGTGGAGATCCTGCGTAGCCAGGGTGGCCGGGCGATGGCCGATGTCCGAGCGGATCATCAAGATGCTTCATGGCCTGAAGAGCCCGGTCCTCATCGTGTTGGGTAATGAAACCCCACTGTTGGCGACGAACAAGAGACATGAACAACCCGCTTGGATTCCGGTCACCAACTCGCTTCGCCCGTTCGGCGGCTCCGAAGAACCGCAGGCGATCGCAGGGCGTGCTGGAAATCATGCGTTCTCGAACCGCCAAGCGGTAGAGCTCTTCGAGGCGGATCGGTTCGGTGAGGTCTTCAGCCTTCACGCGCCTGAGGCTGGGCGGCTTCGGCGAGTCGTTCTCGTTGGAAACACCAGCCGGCCCGCGCGTGGCGGGTTTATGGTTCTTAACTCTCGAAGAGAGTTTCTTGTTCTCTATTGGGGGTGGCGATCCGCCCGCTATCGCTCGAAGGGGCGGTGGCGATTCGTGCTCCGGCGCGACGGCCCCTGGCGACCATTCGAGGTTGATCACCACCGGTAGGCCCCATCGATTGAGCTCGCACTGGGTGGCGCTCCTGACGAGAAGCCATCCTCGATCGATCAAGTCCCTGCGTGCCGACTTGACCGTCCGGAGATCGACTGCGAACACGTCGGCGATCCACGAGGATTTGCACCTTCCGCCAGATTCGCACTTACCGTTTCGGTAGAACAAGCAGCGGAGTAAGTGGCCGAACGCAGTCGCGATAACGGATGCCCGCCCTTCGGAAGCCAAGTATCGCAACAGCCGGCGCGGAACGGGAACGATGCGTCGGATGCTCGGCGCAGCGTCCATTCGGCTTGTGATGCTCGGATCTGCAAGGAAGCTGAGGTTTGCCGTCGATCGGGGAATCGACAGGTTCGGCCCTGAGCTGGTCAACAACCCAACGCGAACGAGACGCCGCGTTGCACGACGGATTGAAACATCGTTGTGGCAGGCAACAAGTGATCGAATTTCCACGATGCGGAACCGTGGCGCTCTTCCGCTGTGAAGCTCACAGCGCCTCGAAATGAGCTCCAAACAAGCAAGCCATACTCTGAGGTCCAACAAGGTGAGAATCTTCGCTCTATAAGCCCACCAGGCGGCCAGAAGCACGCCTGCGGACACGATTGTGAACCCGCCTTCGGGTTTTCTCGCGGTTACTCTGAGGTCATTCTCCAGTTCACTTCTGTGTTTCATTCTCCGACACCGTGTTTGGGCGGACTCTTGGCGGGCGTCCGCTCTACCCGATGGTGAACGCGGCGAAGAGGACATGCGTCGGCAGGATCGTATTGAACGAGACGTTGACACGTGCGCTAAAACGCGCTACGACGAGAATGTAACTCCAACGTCGTTGATCGACGATCATCACCTGCTGAGCGCGAGCGGCCGTTGGACCGGCCGTTTGCGTTACACGGCTCTTAATACAGTTCACCAAATAATCACAGCTCAAATTCAGATGCGCGTTGGGCGTCAAGGGCTCAGCGAATCCTGAATCCGATCGCAGTCAACGTAGATCGGCTGGCGGCAACTGAGCAAGACCTAATCACCCTTATGCTGAATTCTCGTAGGCGGGAAGGCCTGACATCGCGCGGGCGGGGAATCCCGCTGCCGGCGTCAACCGGGGACGTAGGGACTCAGAAAAAGCCTTGCGCTACTCTGGTAACTTGCGGTAAGCAATGAGTACGCGCTCTCAGGCCATCGGGACTGCCGGCAAGCAGGATGTCCAAGTGGGCTCCGCGCGTGGAAGAACGTCGAACGAAGTTTGAAGAAAACCGAATTGCGGAGGGAATCATGAAACAGAACACGCCACTGGGAATCGTCATCGCCGTTGGGAATCAAAAAGGCGGCACGGGGAAAACAACAAACAGCGTGCACATTGCCGCGGCGCTTGGCCTGCGCGGATACCGATGCTTGATCATTGATCTCGATCCTGCCGCAGGAGCTACGCGTCATCTTGGCGTCCCTGAGAACAGCTTCGCGGGGTCGTTGGAACTTCTGACAACGGACGAGACCGTCCAAACGCTCGTAATCACGGACGATCTTCCCAGAGGTGTGCATCTCGTCCCTTCCAGGCCTCAGCTTTCCGAATTGGACGTGCTGCTCTCGAAGTTCGTCGATCGGACGTGCATCCTGGATCGACCGCTGGCACTGGCCAGACAGCTCTACGACTTCGTGTTTCTGGATACGCCGCCGTCAGCCGCCGCCACCACGACAGTAGCGGCCTATGCGTCGTCGGAATGGTTCCTTCTTTCCGCATTCCCGCATCCGTTGTCGCTCGGTGGGCTCACGGAAGCGTTCAACGATATCGCCGACGTGCGTGCCCGACGCAACCCGGAATTGGAAGTTCTGGGGATCGTCTTCACAAATGTCGATGGCCGGGCGACGCGGCTAAAGGCCGAACTCGATGGCGTTGTCAATGAAGCAATGCCGGGCCGCCGCTTCAGCACGGTCATTTCTCAGGCGGTGATCATTCCGATGCTGTCCGGCAAAGGGAAGACGCTCTTTCAGATGCCCAAGCATGATCGCATTTGCGTCGCCAGGCAGTACAAGCAGCTCGCCGCTGAGGTCGAGCACCGCGTGCTGAATCGCGATGCTTATCTGGCTGGCGAGCTAGAAGAACTTCCGCGGCTGGCCGTCGCTCCCGTCGTAGTGGCGGATGAACTGGACGTTGCCTTGGCGATGAGGTGATCATGGCGAAAGCACTGAGCAACCAACCTCCGACAAGTTCAGTCGCGCGGCTCTTCGACCAGGGCGCCGTTGCCCGGGCACTGTCCCCCGCGACCTCGTCTGGGCAAACGCCCGGCCCGACCAAACCTCAACCTCTGGCTCACGACAGCGGCTCTGCGGGATCAGCCGTGATCAAACGTGAATTCGTTCTCACGCCGACGGCCGAGGAGGCACTAACTCGTTTGGTGCAGGTCTATCGGAACGCAACGGGCACGCGACTCAGCAACAGCCATGTGATACGAGCCGTGCTTCGCGGTGTTGCCCATGGGCTCTCAGCTATTGAACGTGAGGCGAACCGAGTTGGCCCGCTCAAGCTCCCGAGCAACGCCAAAGGCCGCGAAGCCGAGCGAGAGCAGTTCGAGACCGCCCTCGCGTCTAGCTTCATCGCTGCAATGCGGTCTCTGCCGGCGTATGAGCCAAGTTGACATCCGCGTACGACGAAGGGACGACTTAAACCTCCCGGTACCCACCCGCAGGCCCCGCCCACGTCTCATCTGTCCCTTGCTGCCATTTCGCTTCGCCCAGGCGGGGTGATCGACGCCCGATAAGATCCTGACCGACCGGCACCAAGCAGCCGCGTGGACAATCCCGTGGCGATTCCTGCGGCCGTTTGCTAGAATGGTGGCCGTGGCGGACTTCTTGGGCTTCGGCGACAAGCTGGATCGGAGGGAAAGTCGTGATGATGAGGCGGGACAGCTACATGGGGACCATGGCCGTCAGTGGAATCTTCTTGGCGTGGTCTGCGGCAGCCCTTGCACAGACGATGCCTGGCTTCAAGGTCGAAACCTATGCGACCGTGACCGACCCCGTTCGCCTTAGCTTTGCGCCCGATGGCACACTCTATGTCGGGCGTGAAAACGCCGGATCAGGCGGAGATCCCGTCGACGCCGTCAGGATTCATAGGATCTCTCCGGATGGCACGGTGGTTGATCAGTATGGCCCCCAGATTGATGACCCTGACGCGGTCCTGTTCGACGTTGATGGCCACATCTCATCGGTGCCTGGCTCAGTGTTGGTAGGCGGAAACCGGGCACCTGGCGGCGCTCGGATCACTGCCATCTATCCAGATGAGACTACTGGAATAGTACATGACTGGGGTACAGCGCTTAACCCTACCGAGATGAAGGTGGATACTACGGGGCGGCTAGTCTTCACATCATACCCGTTGAAGCAGGTCTGGGTTAGCGAGGACGGCACGGCCGGTGCATTGTTTACGGTCACTGCAGAGCCGTCATCACTCGCGCTCGATACTGCGGACAACATCTATACAGTTGCGAATGACGGTACGCTCTGGAAACACGATGCGCAGGGAATTCAAGATCAGGAATGGCCAGTCGCCCCCAACACGGCCGGGAGCATCGAGTTCGGCCGCGGTGGTTTCTTCGGGGGCAGCCTATGGACCCAGCGAGGCGGCAACCTCTATCGCATCGATGCAAATGGCAACCGAGCATTGGTGGCTTCTGGATGTCCGGGGGGTGATCTCGCGTTTGGCCCTGACAGAGCTCTGTACATTGCAGTATTCGATTCCGATGAGATTGTTCGTGTGACCCCACTCGGTGATTGCGACGAGGACATCGACCTCGATCTCGCGGATTTTAGCTCCATGGTGGGCTGCGTTAGCGGTCCCGACCAGCCGTCCGCGCCTGGCTGCGAGTGCTCGGACATGGATCAGGATGGTGACATCGATCTCGCCGACTTCGCCATGTTCCAGGTCATGTTCTCGGGCGACGGGTAGGCGATTCACCGA
>JAJDDR010000190.1 GCA_029260255.1 Phycisphaerae bacterium | reverse complement strand
CCGACGGCGACTCCGACATCGATCTCCACGACTTCGCCGCGCTCCAACGCGCCTTCACCCAATAGCCCCCTTGATCCCTCGGTCTCTTGTTCCCTTCCTCCCTCCGTTCCTTCGTTTGGGACGGACCCGGCCGCGCAGGCTGTCATACAGGTTCGCTTGCAAATCCGCTCGATTCCTGCAACCCTGTCGCGCTCCTTGCGTACGAGGGTTCCACCGATCCGGAGTGTCAGTAATGAGCGACGACACCAGAGCTCTGCAGCAAGCCATCATCGAGTCACCATCGTACCGGTTGGCCGAGGAAGACCTTGCGTTGCTCAAGAGCCCCGACCTGCGGGGCGTTCGGCTGGAACTGGAGTTGCTCAAACCCGAGCTTGTGCAGCAGGCGCATGGAATCGAATCGACCATCGTCGTTTTCGGCGGCACGCGCGTGGTCGAATCGCCCGAGGCGAAAGCGCGACTCGACGCAGCCCGGCAGGCCCTCGCGGCCGATCCCCAGGACACGCAAAAACAACGCGCCGTCAGAATCGCCGAACGCATCGCGGACAAGTCCCGCTACTACGACGAGGCGCGGGAGTTCGCCCGCATCGTCTCGTCAACGTGCCAGAAACGCGGGCGGTGCGAGTTCGTCGTGGTAACCGGCGGCGGTCCCGGAATCATGGAGGCGGCCAACCGCGGAGCGCACGACGTCGGCGCCAAGTCGATCGGCCTGAACATCACCTTGCCGCACGAGCAGTATCCCAACCCGTACATCACTCCGGAGTTGTGCTTTCAGTTCCGGTACTTCTCCGTTCGTAAGATGCACTTCCTCATGCGCGCCAAAGCGCTCGTCGCGTTCCCCGGCGGTTTCGGAACGCTCGATGAGCTATTCGTCGCACTCACGCTCATTCAGACCGGCAAGACCGGTCCCGTGCCGGTGATCCTCTTCGGCCGCGAATTCTGGGAGAATCTCATCAACTGGGAGTTTCTCGTCGAAGAGGGCACCATCACACCCGAGGACCTGAATCTCATCTCCTACGCCGACACAGCGACCGAGGCGTGGGACATGATCGTCAAAGCAAACCCCACGCAGATCCGCTGGGATTGAACGCCGGCACATCGGACACGTCCCGATCCGGCTGGCGGCACCGTTGAGTGGTTCCCCCAACCAAGGCACCCGGTCGGGCATCGATAAGCTGGCAGATGTCGGCCTCGCCACCCCCCGATCCACCGCCGCGATCGCCGTGTTTTCTGTGGTGAATCCCGCGTCAGCCAATCGCTACGATCATGCGAAGTGCGCGAGTTGTTCAACGGCGACGCCGAGTAGCAACAATGCAGCACAGCCGCCCGCGGCGGTGTCGATCACGCGACCCCAGCCGAGGGCGGCCGGTCCACGTGACCCGACTTCGACCGGTCGCCATTGCCGCGATTGCCCCTACAATCGCGGCATGGCCAAGCGACGAAAACAGTCCGTCGAGAAGTACCACGACCGGGTCGCCGCCCGCTACGACGACAGCTACGAAGACGCCTACTGGCAGTGGCACGATGAGATCACCTGGGACCACATCAAGCCGCACCTGCCCACCGACCAGCGCGCTCCGGTCCTCGACCTCGGCTGCGGCACCGGCAAGTGGGCCGCGAAGCTCTCCAAGAGTGGGTACGCGGTGACATGCGTTGACATCAGCCGATCCATGCTCGAACGGGCCGACACCAAGTTGGCTGAGGCGGGTGACACGCTCGCGACACTCCTACAGGCCGACCTGTGCGACCTTTCGGCACTTCCGAGAAACCAGTTCGCCCTGGCACTGGCCATGGGCGACCCAATAGGCTGCTCGGAGTCACCCGCCAGAGCCCTCAAGGAGATTCGCCAAACCCTGGCCCCCGGTGGCGTCCTCATCGCGACGTTCGACAACAAGCTCAGCGCCCTGGACTTCTACCTCAGCAAGGCCGACCCCAAGACGATGGAGGAGTTCCTCCGCTCGGGTCGGACGAAGTGGTTCACCCGCGACCACGACGAGCGTTTTCCTGTCCACACGTACACTCCGTCGCAACTGCGCAATCTGCTCGCCGCCGCCGGCTACGAGGTCGTCGACATGATCGGCAAGACGGTCCTCCCCATGCGTCACCATCGCCACGTTCTCGAGGACTCCGCCGCCCGCCGCCGCTGGATGAAGATCGAGAAGTCCCTCCACCGCGACGACTCCGCCATCGGCCGGGCTTCGCACTTCCAGGTCATCGCGCGCGCCGGCGCGTGACGGCGCACTGCGTCTGATGAACTGCCCCGTTTCAGCCATTCGGCGACTACCCGAGCCGCGGGATTCATCCCGCGCGGAGGGCATGAGGAGTGCCTCCGCGCGACATGAATGTCGCGGCTCGGAAGGAACTCGCAATCACGCGATTCGCGAGACACAGCACTTGGATGTCGGAAACGATGCGCCGCGGTCAGGCGGGTTTGGCTCTTAGGCTGCGCCACAGGGACCAGGCGAATATGCACAGACCGACGGCCATGCCGACGTGACTCAGGCCGTAGATGCCGTGCCGCAGGGTCTTGCTGCCGCCGAAGAGCGCGGCGTCGATCACCGCCATGTCCGATTCACCCCACCGGGCGGAGAGCAGGATGTGGTAGCCCTTGTACAGCATCAGACCGACCGCCACGCTCACGCACGGCAGGTAGGTGTACACCGTCCACTTCAGCGCGCGGCCGCTGACCGTGCCGCCACCGTGGGCTCGACCCAGGTGAAGCATGCCGGCCATGGCGATGGGCAGCAATACGCCCGTGACGAAGATGTGCCCGTGGACCAGGGCGAGGTTCAGGGTCGCGTCGATGTGGCGAAGTCGGCCCGGCGCGTCCGACAGGCTCATCTTCTTGGAGGATTCTTGAAAGGACACGCCGCTGAGCAAGCCGACGACGAGAAGGACCAAGGCGTAACGCAGAAGCGCCCGAATCGCGGCGGTGTAGTGACGAGGGTGGCGGTCTTCGTGTTCCGTTCTCATGCGGGCATGATAGCGCATGCCGGGTGGCATGGCCACGCTCGCGTGGCCGTGTGTTGGCACGTGGTCGAACCATGCCCACGCAAGCGTGGGCATGCCACCCAAAATGGGATACGCCCAGTAGCCGACCGCTGGTCAGATGGACCGC
>JAJDDR010000189.1 GCA_029260255.1 Phycisphaerae bacterium | reverse complement strand
GTCCCATAGGGTGCCTCATTGGGGAGGAACTCGAACGCGCAAGCATCAACTACACGGTAGTCGAACTCAACCCGGCCACAGTACAAGAGCAATCTCGTCGGGGCAGGCCGGTCATCTTCGGCGATGCTGGCAACCTTCAAGTACTTGAGTCAGCAGGGATCGGAAACGCTCATGCACTTGTCTTGACTATCCCGGACGAAGAGGCCGTTCTGCGCACCTGCGCAGTGGCACGACGGCGAGCACCGGGCATTTTCATCGCGGCAAGAACCAGAGTCGTCAGCAGACAGGCGGGCCTCATGGAGGTTGGCGCCAATTCGGTCACGGTTGACGAAACCTCCGCAGCAGCAGAGATGCTGCGCGCGGTCATGGCTTGCCTCGATGCCGGTCCAGAGCAAGAGCCGCTGAGCGCAGAGCCTAAATCCGATCTACACAGCGTTTCGGAGAGTTGCAGTGAAGACCAGTAGACCAACCAATGCCATTCGCAGATTCCTGGAGCTGCAAACGGCCGGCGGCATTCTCCTTCTGGCCGCCAGCGGAGTAGCTCTGCTGTTTGCCAATATTCCCGTTCTCGCAGGTTGGTACCAGTACTTCCTCGATGTGCCAATCGAGATCAAGCTCGGTGGCCTTGAGCTGAACAAGAGCGTGCTCTTGGTCATCAACGACGGCTTGATGGCCATCTTCTTCCTACTTGTCGGGCTCGAGATCAAACGCGAAGCCCTTGAAGGGGAGTTGACGAGTCCGAGCCGCCTTGCGTTACCCGCGCTTGCCGCACTAGGAGGCGTTGCACTGCCGGGCGCCATCTACGCATGGGTGACCTGGGGCGATTCCGTGGCCGTTAAGGGTTGGGCCATTCCAGCTGCGACCGACATCGCGTTTTCGCTGGGTGTCTTGTCACTGCTTGGAAATCGCGTGCCGCTGTCGCTGAAAGTGTTCTTAACGACTGTGGCCGTCGTCGACGACCTTGCTGCGATCGTCATCATCGCTGTCCTCTACACGAGCCAACTATCTCTGACCGCGCTGTTGCTCGGAATCGGCGGACTTGTGGTCCTCGTGATTTTCAACCGGCTCAGGGTGAAACATCTCGGAGCGTACTTCCTGGTCGGGGCGATCATGTGGATCTGTGTGCTCAAATCCGGCGTGCACGCGACACTCGCAGGAGTTGCGCTAGGCCTCGCCATTCCACTCAAGGTACAGAACGACCGCGGCGAGTCATTGTTGCGACATCTGGAGCACATCCTGCACCCGTGGGTTGCGTTCTTGATCCTTCCGCTGTTCGCGTTCGCCAATGCAGGCGTAAGTTTCAAGGGCGTGTCGTCTGAGGCGTTGTTCGGCCCGATCACGCTCGGCATCACAGGAGGCCTGTGTCTTGGAAAGCCGCTCGGAGTGTTCGCGTTCTCGGTGCTCATTGTCTGGACCGGCGCGGCCAAGTTGCCCAACGGCGTTACGTGGTCAATGATGTTCGCAGTCGGCCTGCTCGCCGGGATCGGCTTTACGATGAGTTTGTTCATTGGAATGCTCGCTTTCGAAGGACAAGGAAGTCAGTACGCGGTGGCGACGCGTGCCGGTGTGTTTGGCGCGTCGATTATCTCGGCGATTGCGGGGTTCCTCGTGCTCCGGATGGCACTCCCTCGGAGCGCCGCTTCGGGTGGTCTGACACCGGCGGTCGATGGAAACGGTGCTTGAAGTGGCGTTCCGAATCACCGCGACATTCACGTACGTTCGGCATATGAGGCGAGTCGCCGGCGAAGACGATACCGGCAACCCGCCGCCCCCCACCGCTCTTGACAGACCTTACATAAAGGACGTTATGCAAGTTATTCGCCCGACACCGAGGCGCACCCTCGCGAGCTGCTCCCGCAGCCGTGTCATTCGGCTCTGGGCCGTTGACTGGTAGACCAACCCGCCGCATCCGCCGTGCTGGAGCCCGTCGGAGCGCAGTCAAGGGAACATCAAGCCCCGAAACCCACCCCGATGGAACGCTCAGTGGAATTCGCGCCACGCCGCCGACTATTCCCGCCGGATGACCGAACCATCAATCGCCGTTTTCGAGTCTCAAGTTCGTGGGGATCGTGCGACACCCTGCGGGGGTGGCAAGAGGTCGCAAGGTTTCCCAGTGTCAAATCTGGTCAAGCGGCGGTTGCCGTGTTCGGTTCCACAACGGGCTGCACTGCCGGAACCCATGCACGTGGGCATTCTGGCGATGGTCCGGGCAGCGGCGGGCGACGTATCCCGGGAACAACTACGATGATCGCCGAGCGGATGAGCAAGACGAACTGACAGCCTCCCGGAGCGGCTGCAAGAAGCGTGAGCCGCTAGTCAGCGGTCAAGAACCGCCTCTTTGGATTGAATAACGCCGATAGACGGCGTTCGAGTGGAGGATGTGTTGCGCGTGTGTTGCGCCGGGTGGTCATGCGACACTCTACTTGGATGCGAGTGATTCGGCAATCTGACGCTTGGCGTCCAGCTTCCGCTTGATGCAGTGCTGGGCCGTTACCATTGAGTCGGCATGGCCCGAGAAGCCGGCGACGTTGAACTCCGAGAACTGTTCGTTAGCCGCGTCGGTGCCGGCGCTGCTACGCAAGTCCTTGATCCGAAAGAACGGCGCGGGCGAACCATCGTCGAGCTTCGCACGGTCTCGAAGCCGGTTGAACTCGCTGCGGATGTTCCACTTGAGGGCGCGAAACACCTGCGATTCCTTCGGGAACTCTCGGCCAACGTCAACATCTCCTGGCCTCCCTGCTTGCGGCACCAGCGCCGTCTCTACAGGGTAGGCATCGTTGCGGTGGCTCAAAATTCGGTGCGCGAAAAACTATCCCACTGGCTCAGTATTGGATGCGCGTTTCCACCCTTATTACGCGCGGGTGGAAGGCCGCTGATCGCCGAGTTAGGAGGGAGAAAAAGCGGCCGCTTCGGCCGCCGGATCAGCATCCACTCTTGCTTGGAGCGTCAACTCCAGTCCCTCACGAGCCACGGTCAAAGCCGCATCTCGGAAGGCCATCTCGCTCGCCTCGATCCAGTGTCAACTCGGCGCGTTCTCCAGTGCTTGGAGGGACTTGGAAAACTCCTCTTCGAAAGGCTCTCTCATCTGATGCATCAGCAAGTCGCGATCCATGGGCCAGCCTCCCGCAAACCGCGCGTCATCGCAAATCAAGTGTCGCGAGAACAGTTCCATCGCGCCAACGACGATGGGCACATCCTGCGTGGATTTTCTGTTTCCGATGCCCTTGACACAGGGGGTTCACATCGTTAACCTCGTGATCGCGTCGAATGCATCAGTCTTGGCAGGCGCACCGGGTGTGGGGGCGGAATGACGCGTAGCATCGAAGGCGTCAGGCCGAGCCGGGCCGGAACCTGCTGCACACCGCCATTGCTGAGTAGTCAGTCAGCCGCTTGCTTGCAGAGGAGCAGTGTGTGCGCGATGGCTGGAGCAGCACGAACGTTCTCGCCCGACCGGCAATTCACCTGCGCGCCGGCGGCTCCGGTGATATTTGTAGTAGTTGTAGGGATGATAATAGCCCAGGCCGGTCGGCGGCGGTGTTCATTGCTGCGCTGACCGAGACAACAGAGAAAGAGGGGTGACCGGCGGAGCGTCGAGAAGAAGAAGAGGACGAGCCGGTACTTCGCGGGAAACGTCACACCGGCTCGCCTCGGGCGTCGTGGCAGCGGGCGCATAGAGCGCCCGCCGCCTGACCCATTCACTTTAGGCTCCTGAACCTGTTGAAGTCAATGAGGTGGTCTCCCTCCGCAGACGGTCGCGCGGCTGTTCTGGGAGAGGGGTTCGCTTGATATGGGCGTGTGCCGTGTTGCGGTGCGTTTTCTTTGCTCGGCACCGGGTGGTCCCGGGAAAGAAATCGATTGCGAGGGGAGCTTGTTGCGGCTGACGAAGTACTGGATCACGATCGGGAACTTGATGAAGGGATCACTGCTATGCGAAGAACGAATATCGGACCTATAGGTATGATCGGCCTGATGCTGTGCGTTGGGCCGGCATGGGCGGGCGTCACGACAGATCGCTACGTGAATGCGACCGGCAGTTGCACGGGTGGCGCGCCATGCTACATGACGATCCAGGCCGCGATTGACGCGGCAGATCCGGGCGACGTGATCCACGTTGAGTCGGGGACCTATGCAGAGGACTTGGTCATCGCGGCCGGAGGTGGCAAAGACAACCTGGAGTTGGTCGGGAACGAGGCGGACCCGTCGGCGACGACCATCAAGGGTGTGGTGAACGTCGACATCGTCGAGTGGCCGCTGGCGGTTCCGAACATCGACATCCTGGCGAACGGGGTCGAGATTCACGGGTTCACGATCCGGGGACCGAACCCCGAAAGCGGCAGGTACGCAAGCGGAACGCTGATCGGCGGTGACGACGCCAACATCCACGACAATGCGTTCCAGGTAACCAACGCGAACACCCTGGACGAGATTTCCCAGGCGATCGTGACCTACCGAGATGCGAACAACCCGACCGGCGGCAACGTCAACGGGCTGAACATCCAGAACAACACATTCGAGCCTTGGGGTGCAGGGACGGCCGGTTATGAGGCCGTCTTCATCAACCATGTCTCTTCAGATCCGAACCCGGCGAGGATGGTCACGATCGCGAACAATGCGTTCTCGGGCAAGATCATCCGTGCCATCACCACCGAGCGATCCAAGACGAAGATCATCGGCAACACGATTGTGACCGATCTGGTGGGGGCGTTCTCGGGCATCCTCGTGATGGACTTTTCCAATCGGGACCAGAAGAACGTCACGGTTCGAAACAACGTGGTCTTGAGCACGGCGAGCTTCGCCCAGGGCCTGAAAGTCGGTTCTTCGAGCGGTCAGTTGATGACCAACATCTCAATTCGCGGCAACGTCTTTGACAGCAACAAGGTGGGGATTCTGTTGCGCGGCCTCCGTCTCGGATCAACGGGAATCACCGTTCAGAACAACACGATCATCAATAGCACCGGCAGCACCTCCGGTATTCACATCCTGCCGGGGACCGAGGTCGGCGGCGTCAGGGTTTTCTTCAACAGGATCGTCGCGAACGCTGGGTTCGGCATAAACAACGAGGCAAGCGGGGTGCTCGACGCCGAGAACAACTGGTGGGGCGATGCGACTGGCCCGGAAGATCTCACCGGCGATGTTGAGGTTGATGAGCCTGACCCTGCAGACCCGAAGACTGCGTTCAACTGCACGGATGACCCGGGCACGGAGATCAACGCGAATGGCGCCGGGGATGTGGTAAGCGACAACGTGGATTACTGCCCATGGCTTACAGGTGCTGGTGACTGCGATTGTGATGACATTCCGGATTCGGTGGAGATCGCGACATGCGTGGCAGCCTGCATCACGGCAGGTGGCGACCCGGAGTTCTGTCGGCGAGCCTGTGATCTCGATGGAAACGGTGTGCCAAACAACTGTACGGATGATGTGCCTCCCGGAACATGTTGCGACCCGTCGGATGGCAACACATGCCCCATTGACGACGGCATTGCGTGTACGGTGGATGAGGGGTGTACCAATGACACGATTCACAACGACGTTAAGCACGGAACGTGCGTGAACACCCCGGACGACGTTTTTTGTGACGACGGGAACGTTTGCACGGAAGACAGTTGTGATCCGATCAAAGATTGCGTTCATTCACCCAACGGGCCGACGACGCCGTGTCGCCCGGTCGCTGGCGATTGCGACGTAGCCGAGTTCTGCGACGGACAAGGTAGTTGTCCGACTGATTCGTTCAAGCCGGCTACGACGGTCTGCAACGCTGGCTCGGGCGACATGTGCGATCCGGACGAGTTCTGCACCGGCGTAGCGAATCAGGCTTGCCCGACGGACTTTGTTTCGCCGAGCTCGACGGTCTGCAACGCGGGCTCGGGCGACATGTGCGACCAGGACGAGTTCTGCACCGGCGTAGCGGACCAGGCCTGCCCGCCGGACGTCGTCTTGCCACCCACAGCGGTCTGCAATCCGGGCTCGGGCGACATGTGCGATCCCGACGAGTTGTGTACCGGCGCAGCGGATGAGGCTTGCCCGCCGGACTTCTTGGAGCCGTCCACAACAGTCTGCAACGCGGGCTCGGGCGACATGTGCGACCCGGACGAGTACTGTCTGGGCACCCCAGGCGCAGCGTGTCCGAGCGACATCGTCTTGCCGATCACGGCGGTCTGCAACCCGGGCTCTGGCGACATGTGCGATCCCGACGAGCTTTGTCTGGGAAAACCAGGCGCCGCGTGTCCGAGCGACAACATCTTGCCGCCCACGACGGTCTGCAACGCGGGCTCGGGCGACATGTGCGATCC
>JAJDDR010000188.1 GCA_029260255.1 Phycisphaerae bacterium | reverse complement strand
GTTGTGAAATCCCACGCTGCGTCGAAGTCGCGCGGCTTGAGCATTTCGGCGAAGCGGCGGAAGTAGCAGGCGGCGAGGTTGCCCTCCAGACCGAGGAGCTGCGTCACACCATCGACCTTGGGAACGCGGTCGATCAGGTCGCTCATGTCGCGCAGAGTATCGTCGGCGCCGGGTGCGTTGCGGCGGATCATGGTTCGCTGGTTGGCGCCCTTGGCGGCGACGAGTTC
This sequence comes from Phycisphaerae bacterium, assembly GCA_029260255.1. Lineage (GTDB taxonomy): Bacteria > Planctomycetota > Phycisphaerae > UBA1845 > UBA1845 > OFTM285. The sequence continues at coordinate 11,553 of JAJDDR010000188.1, read as the reverse complement.
CCTGGCGAGCGCGAGGCATTGATCCGGCCGGGTTGCCGCGGCGAACTGGGCGGCGCGGTCGTAGGCGTTTCGCAGCGTGAATCCGTGGGTGACGCCGTAGAACCAGTGGCCCATCGAAAGATGGACGATCGGGATGCCGGCCTCGCACAGCAGGTGAATTGTCTGCGCGGTCACCGAAATGTTGCCGCAGAGAACAAGCTGGCTGACGTCTTTGAGGCGTGCGCGGCCGATGTCTTCCTTGCTCTTTCGGATGATGAGCGATTGTCCGCGCTTGCCGATGAAGGCGCCTTGCTCTTGCACGTAGAGGGGTAGTGCGTCGTCGCGCGCGGGGAAGAGGCGTCGGACGTTGGGGGCGACGGTGTCGGGAGGGACGTTTCGAAGGGCGAGCGTTTCGTCCGGCAGGCAGATGGCGTTCAGCGAGCAGCCGAAGCACTTGGGGCTGTCGTCGAGGGGCGGCGGAAGATCGCGTCGGGTCTGGGCGTCTTGGGCTTGTGCGATCAATTCGCGTGTGCGCGCTTCCAGCTCCGGCGTGAATGAAACGTCGACGCGTGTGCGCGAGCCGGCGAAGTAGAGGACGCCGTGATCCGTTCGGTAGCCGTGCTCGCGGAGGAGCAGGCCCTGCGCCATGAGCTGGACGCGCTCGGGCTCGTAGCAGCGTTCGGGCGTATTGGGCACGCGGCCTCGTTTGGTTTCGACGGGCACGGCTTCGGGGACGCCGTCGGCGCCTGGCGCGGTCGACACTAGGTCGAGCTTGGCGGTCAGGCCGAGTCGCGGGCTGTCGAGCGGGACGCTGCGTGAGATGGCGGGCGGTTCGTCGCCTGGGTCGGGTGCGGACGATTCGAGCTCGCCGGAGAGCGATTCGTGACCCGGCGACTTGTCCCGCTCCCTGACGGTCGCGGCTCGGTCAGACAGCGAATGGACGTCCGCGTCGGGCAGCGCGTGGTCCAGTTGATCGACGCGGCGGTGCACGGCCTTGCCTTCGACGGTGTAGACGTTGTCGGCCCATCGGCCTTCGACGTGCATCAGGTGAAAGAGCCGCGGGCAGTAGGCGAACTCGTTGAGCATGCGAACAGGCAGCAGCGCGGGCGCGTCCTCTGCATCCGCGCCCCGCGCCGCGTTTCGGTCCGGGTCATTTGAAGGTTGCACCTGATCCATGTGGACCTCCCGCCTCCGCCCAACGGACGGCCCCATTGTTCCTATTCACTTGCCAAAGATCGACCGGCGGAATCTGGAACTTCACGTCACGTTGGATCCGCCGGACACGGGCATAAACAGCCCCATGCCGAAATGAGCAGAGTGGCCCAATGTGATCGGTCCTCGAACTGGTGACGAGAACTCAATGCGAAACGCGCCCGCGAGGCGTCGACCGCCGTCATCGCCGCCCTTTGAGCGGAAGCGCTTGAACTGGATCGTGCGCCAGCGGTCGCCGACCACGAACGCACCGCCAGCCATCGTGGGTCTAATCGCTGCGTCGCTCGTGTTGTCGAGGCCGGTTGGGCGCGCCTCACGGAGTTGGTCGCGGACATTGGCGATGAGGAACTCGACGCACGCTTGCGGCGCGAATAGGTCAATCTTGTGTCTGCCTCTAGTCTTCGCGTGACGCGTGGCGACGTACGGCGTCGCGGACACCCAGGCTGCTGACTCTCCGAGTGGGCCCGGGTGGTATTCATCAATCGCGCCCAGCCCCAGCAACAGCAGCCTCAGGGGATGTCGTTCCTCGCCCTTTCGGGCAGTATTCAGTCGTGTCAGTTGGTCGATTGCACGGATCTCGCTGGGGCCGAATTCACTGCGGGCGAAGACTGTGAGATGATCGAGGCGGCCGTCGCCGTCCTCGTCGGTGGGCAGGTAGTATGCGTGGCCGTGCCCAGTGAGCGGGTCGCCGTCCGCATCCTTGCCCGAGAAGATCGGCGATCGGCCACGGACGCCGTTGCGTTCCGTAAGCCGACCGTAAACACTCATGAGCGCACGGCGAGCGGCTTCGGCAACAGGGAGCGTCTCCGTTACCAGCGGCAGGACGGTCGAGTCGAGTGCGTAGCGGGCAACCTGGATACGCGGGTGCGTGTGACCGCGCGGGCTGGGTGGTCGCGTCGTACCATGTACCGTCGGCACGCGCGCATAGCACCACGCGGTTCCCGGCGGAATCGGCCTGTTGGCGAGCGCCCTGTCACCGGTGGGCGCGAGTACCCGTGCGATCAACTCATCGGGCGACGTATTTGCGAGAACGGGTACCGCGGCAGAGGAAGGCTCCCGGCCGATTGTGCAATTCGAATCCGGCAAGGACTCCTCTTCACTGCGCAAGCGCATGCGGGTCCATGACTCCGCGCGGCCGAAATAGTGCATACGGCGCAACAATTCTGCGAGTAGCGCGCGCTCAGAAACCGCTAGGGTCACCGTCTCCCAAACCCAGAGCAACGACTCTGTTGGCACGAGAGAGCAGGACGAATCTGGAACGAGAGTTGTCGTAATCGCGCGGTAGGAGTAATCGAGGACGTTCTTCTTGGTTTTGGGGTCCTTCTTGTATTTGAACTGCATCTCGAGTGCCGTTGGCTGGTACTGGCGCAATTCCGGCCCAGAAACCGTGTCGGTCGGTAACCGGAACGACGGCAGCGTTTCCGCGAGCCTTGCGAGGATGCTGTCTCGCCGGTCAGTGTCGCCGTCGCCCGTCTCGCGACAATACTGGAACCATCTCGCAGCGATAGCTCGAAGCAGGCGCCACGGGGAGGGCGGCCATTCGATGGAGCCCGGATCAAATGGTGGCTGATTCCAACGTCTCGCCTGAAAGCGACCAAGAGGAAATGTCTGTTCGATCACCACTGACATGGATCACTCCTCGGCATCGTCCTTGGCCGCTGAGTCTTCAGATCCAGTCGAAGCCGTGGGCTTCTTGTCGTCATCAGAGGCGACCTTGAAGAGCCCCACTGAGGGGTAGTAGACGTCGGTGGGCGGCTGCTCCAGCTTGCACGCCTTGATCGAATCCGCGATGCCCTCTTTCAACTCCGTTGCCTTGTGCTTAGCCGCTTCCGGAACAACGTGGCCGTCGGTGTCGTCACACCAGTCGATTCCGGTACATGCGAGCTGGCAGCCGGAACGAAACCGGAATGGCGACTGGAGTAGACGCCTGATCTTCCAGGCGGCCAGGTCGAGCAGCAGCCGTTTTTGCTCGGCGGACAGACCTTTGTCATCGCGGCCGTAAGATCGAAGCAGCGCGAGGTCGATGATGAACGTGGCGACGATTGTGTTGGCGGTCTCATCATCCACGGCGAAGATCGGTTGGCCGGACGTCGTCTTGCCGAGCCGGTCGAACTTCACGCCCGATCTACCGACGCGCGCGGCGCCGAACGCTTCCAGGTGCGCCGTGAGCAACCGGCTGATCTTGATCTGCTCCTTGGCGAACATCACGCCGTGGACGAGCGAGTTTGGATCGTAGCTGAAGATCGTTCGATAAATACTCCACCAAGTGTCTGGCCAGATGAAATAGGTTTTATCCTTCTTGACCTCTTTGATGCCGAATTCCTTCCTGAGTCGATCACGGAAGCCCGCACCTTCCCAGTGCGCCGGAATAGTCTCTTCCTTCACGCTGCCACTCTTGCCCTTCTCTTCCTTGGTTACCTTCAGTTCCGCCTTCCACTGTGGATCGATCTGTCCATCGAGGAAGTAATCGGAGGCAAGCCGATGCCCCTCGGTCAGAGTGGTGACAACAACCTGGGAGGGCCTCTTTTCCTTCGAAGCCGCCGCGTCCAGGTCGGTCACGCAACGAACGTAGGGCAAGCCCCCCAAGTCAGCGTGGAGACCCGCGGTAGGACCATCCATGCATACCGTCTCGAGGTGGTTGGCCATGCTCGCGGGGCTGTCCACGATGCAGACCTTTTCTTTCGACCCATCGCCCCGCGGCGCGTCATAGATCACGTGACCGATTTCCGGAAACCCGCTGGGCTGGAAGCGATCCAAGTCTCCCACGGGTTCGAGCCACGCGCGGATCACCAGGCATGTTGGTCCAGCGGCGCCGAGGGCAACATCTTGCCACTTGTCTTTGGAAGGATCGAGGGTTGGCATGGTATTCCTTTCAGTTCTTGTTTTTTGACGAGAGAATCCAGTCGTCGCGCAGTCGCCGCGAGAGGCATTGAGAATCCACCGGGATCAGCAGCGCTGCCGCGAGGCGCTCGGAATCAAGCCGAAGTTCGCCAGCCGGTGGGTCGAATGTTCGCCAGCCCGCAGCGAGGTACCTGCGCCGAGCGAGTTGGACGGCCTGGTCGACGTCGTCCTGCAGAATGAGATTGACCAGCCTGCGGGCCGATGCGGCGTGCGGACTCCGGGCATCGCGATCGTCGGTGGGGAATAGCGGCCTTCTGTCAATCTCAACGCCATTGGGATCGAGAATCGGGCGGATGAGCGTGTAGAGCGGGTGAGGCGACCAATCTGCTGAGGAATCGCACGATGCGTGTGGTCTCCACTCAAGCAAGGACAGCGGCGGAATCCAGCGCGCGAGCAATTCGTCATCGACCTCACCGGGTCCGTGCAGAAACTGGGTCACGGCTTCAAGGCCGCACGGTCGGGCGGCATGAAGCGGTGCGGGAGCCAACTCGTCGGCGTCGATCAGGCGCCGTCGTAGAACTGAAACGAGCGCCTGGAGCGGGCGAGCATTGTGCCAGATGGCCCTCGCCGGACGGGCCGGCGGAAACTTGAAGGTCCGCGGGCCAACCGGCTCGATGCCGAAAATGTTGGTGACGACCGGCGTGCGTGTGTCGCTCGTGGAGGCCGGGGGGGTTGCGAGGCTGCTGATTGACGCGATGGCACGGGCAATCTGAAGTTCCGCAGGGGCCTGTGACCATGCCAGGTCGAACCATTGCTCGGGGAGCGGTGGCAGCGGGATACACCGCTCCCGCAGGGACTTGTTGCGGTCAATCTTGTCCTGCGTGCGTGCGAGGAGAAGTAGCAGCGCTCGCCATGCCTCTTCGTCACTCGGTCGCTCCGACACCCGCAGGATGCTCGCCTCCACCGGCCCCCTCAGCCCGACAAACCGGCCACGTTGCTTAGCGTCGCTTGGTTCGCGTGGGAGTCGGTCAAGCCACCCCGACCGAATGAGCGGCAATAAGAGGGCCGAGCAACGTTGGGCACGCTCCGTCCGCTCCGCACGAATGTGCGTGCGGGGAATCGCTTCGAAGACTTGCGCGCTCGTCGTCTGGCGCAGCTCGAATGGTGCAAATGCGGTCAATCCTGCATCGACGGCGGAACCGAGCGCCGCGATAGCAAACTCATGCGGGGCCGAAGCAGGTCTCCCGCCGACTTCGGCCAGCCCCGAACGGAAAAGTGCTTCGATCTCGATCAGCGTTGCGGGCTTGCCCCAAAGCGGTGCCCAGAATTCCGACTTGCCATGGGCGATCTGCCCATCCGTAGGCGGCGCCGCGGATCGGCACATGAACGGGAAGACGGCCTTACCGGTAATGCGCGCTCCATGCCGGCGATGAACTCCACCGCGCAACAACCGAACGCCCTCCATCGCAAACAGGAATGACCACGGCGACAGTCGCCCTTCACGATACCAATCCTGGCCGCTGTTGAAGGTCTTGTTGGAAGAAACAAACCACGTGCCGGCACTTTTGAGTTCCGGGAGTTCTGCATCTTCTCGGCCCCAAAGTGTCTGGTCGAGCCAATTGGCCACTTCCGTATCCGAGTCATCGGCCGCGCTCTTCGTGCAAAGTTCGCGACATTTCTTCCACACGTTCGGGAGATTGCGCTTGCCCACGTTTCCGCCCGTTCCGAGAAGGTCATTGAATACACGGCGACGCGACTGAACCATCACAATATCCAGTTCGTCCACGCGATCATCAGGCTCGGACGCGCGCGCCTTGGCAACGGCATCCGGATCCTTCTTGCTGGCGTTCTGGACGTTACTCCACCATTTCTCAAAGGGTCTTGGCTTCCATGTCGATTTGATCCAGTCCTTAAGGCGATCGGCGCTGAATACGCTGGCACGGGATCGCAGTGCAAAGTACCCGTTACACCACGACCCGCGAATGTCGGTCCAGTCCTCGTTTTGGGATGCGGCGCTGAGCAAACCGAGCGCTGTGAGGTAGCCGCCAAGGTTGTCCGCGCGAACGCCAGGTAGTTCGACGACATTCCAAGTCATTGTGCCGTCCCCAGATTTGCCGCGTTCGCGCTGGCCCGCATGTCCGCCGCCCGCAGGATGGCCTCCAGGTACGCCAAGCGAAACGGGCCGAGCGCGTCGCGCAATCCAATCATCCGCTCGGCCCACGAAGGCTTGTCCTTGAAATACTCGACGGGCTTGCCTTCTCCCAAACCAAGTTCCATCGGTTCCAGCGATAGCGTGACGGCTGGAGCGGTGATGCCGCCGCCGAGATCGACGCTCCGCAGTACGTCGTCGTCCCACACGCCACGAGCGAATCGGCAGCCATTAAGATGCTTCCCATCTCTGTCGCGGGGTCGCATTTCGTTCGGCAGCGACCGGATCGACAGCCGCACCTTGCCGTGGTGCGCGGCGATGAGGTAGGCAACGAGGTTCAAGTCCTTCTCGTTGAGTCTGTTTTGGCTGAGGTCCGCATGGTTCCGTTGCAGCACCGCCAGCGCCGAGGCGAGTTCGTGGCGGAAGTGCCTGCGGCCGCCGTCCGGCCAATCGTACCGTCGCCACCAGCCGGCATCGGCGAACTGCCCGTTGTTCCACCGCTTCCCTGGAGCTTTCGCGATGACGCGGTTGCCGATCCGGTTATTGGGACGCGCCCTGCGCGTCACCGCCCCACGATGCCGTTGGACGGCTTGTCCGTCGTCGATAGCGTTCTGAAATACCGCATGGGCTTTGCCCCGATCATGCCATCGCGCTGCTGTCCGTAGCACCGCAAGTTGTGCGCCATCCAGTGGCAGCGCGCGGACGATCGTGTCTAGCTCGCTGCACACCTCATTCGTATGCTCGTCAATGGACTGCCAAACGCCTATTTGTGATGGCGCATCTTCGCCCGTCGCATCGGGGGTATCGTTCGGACCGGTTAGCTCCGGCGGAACCAGCTCGACGCGGACCGTGCTCTTTGCGTCCCAGCCGCTTTCCGGCGCGTAGCCGCCCGCGTCCGCATGAACCAAGAACACTTGTCCCGGCGCGATCTTCGCCGAGTCGGGTCTCTCCCATTTCTCGCCGAGGAAGTCCCACCGCCAGACCGGGGCGCCGCGCTTCTTGGCGAAATCCCTGAACTCGCCGATGGGCGCAGGGCAAAGCTCCTCCCGCCGCGGTGCCGGCTCATCTGTCGGCGGCGGTTCGTGCCCCTTGGGGTGGTCCCATGCGCGCCAGAACACGCGCACGTCCGAACCCTCGACCTCGCGGACAAAGCGGTCGATGTCGATGTCGTTGCCGGCCAGATCCGGTGTCGTGTCGAACAGGTCGATCAGGTCCCGTTTGCGAACGACGTGCGTGTGCTCGTGCGGAAACAGCACCGCCTGCGCCTCCTCGCTCAACTCCTCCCTGTGCGCTGCCAGTGAACCGAGGCCCACATCATTCAGCTTCGCCAACTGGTCCGCCGCTGCGCGAAGGTCCGCGAGTTCGTACGGGAACCGCAGCTTCTCGGCCTCCGTGTTCTTGGCCGGAAGATCGATCCACCGCACACAGGCATGCTCGTTCTGCTCACCGCGCCGGTTGCACCGCCCGAAGCGTTGCACCAGCGACGCCCACGGCGCCAGTTCGGTGAACAGCGTCGTCGCACTTACGTCCACGCCGGCCTCGATAACCTGCGTGCTGACGACGATCGTGCCGGGGCTGTCGGCGGTGACGTCCGCGAGCGCGTCTGCGACGCGCTTGGCACGGTCGGGCGGTCGGAAGCGCGAATGGAGCAGCACCAGGGACGGCGCGGGCTTGCTAGCATCGGGCGCTGGAGCGGGAGTGCCCTTTCCGCTTCTGCCTTTCTTCTTGGTTACGGCCGTGCGGCCATCGCTCGCCGCGTTGCCCAGCGATTCAAAGAGCGCACGCGCCCGGCTGACCGTGTTGACCACGACGATCGTCCGCGTCCCAGGTTTGTGCGCCTGCCGGATTTCCCCAGCAAGCGCCTCCGCTTCGCCCGTCGTTGCCTTGGCCTTCTCCAGCGGTTTCCTGGCGTTCCAACGCTTGGTGACTTCGTCGTTCTTGCGGTCCTCGGCATCGAGTTCGAGACGCGGCAGACCGTCCACCCGGTCCCTGAAATCCACGGTCTTCAGCCAATCGGCCTGCATCGTCGCCGACATCCACACGCTACGGCAGCCGTGGCTGTTCGCCGCTGTCTCGGCGTCTTTTCGCGGCAGCAGTCGCCGAAACGCCTCCAGCTGCGCCGTCGTCGCCAGCCCGCTGCCCATCAACTGGATTTCGTCGAACACCCACAGGCAGTCGGTGTGGAGCAGGCCAAACTGCATGGGCCACCGCGATCGGCTGGCTGCGTACCCGCGGTTCAGCGCCCGCGACAGCAGCATGTCCTGTGTGCCAATGATGATCGCTTCGCGCTCGGGGTGGATGTCCCAGTCGTCCTCGTCCTCGCCACCCATGAGGACGTACACCGCGACTTTGCCCGGTTCGCTGGCGTTTGGCGCGTATGTCGCAACGCGGTGGTTCGGCGTCGCCCGCTCGCCAGAGCTCAGCAACGGATCGAACGTCACATCACCGCCCAGGCGGCCCAGGTTGTGCAGCCATCGAATGGTGTTGTCCTGCGTCTGCTCCACGAGTACCCGCATGGGCAGGCAGTACACCAGCCGGCGCGGTGTCTGATGGCGGATCCCGTCGCCAGCCTCAAACAGCCGCCACAGCCAACCGACAACCACCATCGCCGTCTTGCCCAGGCCCGTCGGTACATCAGCCAGCGCTGGGAGTTCCTGCGCGAACCGCTCTTGAAACGGAAAACACTGGGCTATCGCAGCAGCCCGGAAGAAAGTGTCAAACGGACGCCGGTTCAAGTGATCCTCCAGATTCGCGACTCACCGCCCCGACGGTGGCTTCCGAGTCACTGAATCCAGTGCAACATTCACGATTCATGGTTTCTCTTGCTGCTCGTAGACTGGTCAGCCTCGTATTCTGCCCAGGATGGCGGGCGGCGTCCAGCATGACAGTGCGTGTAAACGCACGACGGCGTTTCCGGTCGCATCACGTCGCACCTTGTGACGCACGCCGAACGCACAGGGTGGACGAGGAGTCTCGGCGGCACCGTTTGAGCGGACCCGCACCTGATATTGACGCGATTTCAACGCTGATGCCGGGTAGAATGGTGGGGCGCGGGCCCGTTTACCCGCGCGAAAACCCAAGAGATTTAGGAAAAACACACCATGGGCGGATTCGGCAGCGGCAGGAATCGGCAGCGGAGGGACACCGTCGACGACTCCCTGACGCTCTCGATGAAGGACCTGCGGCGTCTCGGGTTCCTCCACGGGCGGCGATCGGGCGTCGTCTGCTGGAACTGGGGGGACGCACTGCTGGCCCGGATCGGTGTGGAAAGCGTGATGGATCGGCGGCGGGCCTACATCCGCCTGTCGTACGCGGCCGCGGACCGAGGTGGACGGAAGCGAAGTTTCGATTACCTCGTCCAATTGGACGGGGATTCTTGCCGGTTTGGGGGGCAACAGTGGTACTTCCGATGCCCAGCCTGTGATCGTCGTGTCCGTCTCCTTCACCTGCCGGAAGGCGGCGATGTGTTCGCGTGCCGTCACTGCTACGACCTCACGTACGAAAGCGCCCAAACGCACGACGCACGCTATCCGAGTCTCCGCCGCGGCGTGTCCGCGCTCGCCCACTGGATGACCAACTCGCGCGCCGACGCACGGGCCGGCGCTCCACGTCCTTGATGGGCATCCCTCGGGCCCCGTGTCACGCGATCGAGCAAACGGACTGGGGTCGTTGCGATCTTGCCATGACGCTTTACCATCCCCTGAGAACATCGGGACGACGGAGTAGCTATCCGTCGAGCGGCCCCGATCAGGGACGGGAACACCTATCGCCCGCCCCTGGTCGGGACCGTCCCCGAGAGAGGATAGGTACAGCATGTCTCAAACGCCGACCGTCGCCGAGCGGGTGCGCGATGCGATCCACAGGTACTCCGATGGACGGATTCGCCCATCGGTAGACATCGTCGAAAGGTGTTGGCCGGTGCTGGTGTACCTGTACAAAACGAAGTACGCGCGCCCAAACGCACCTGACCTCGATGACAGTCACCTCGACGAATCCGGCGTGACCTTGGCGTGCAAAGAACGGCTAATCGAGCCCTGTCGCACTGGCCGTACATTGATGCGGGGCCGAGGCCTGTACAAGGGCACTCCGCAGCTCTGGGAGAGCTGGGCACTGGCGGATGCCGTGCGGCAGGCGATGACAACATGCGAACCGAAGCGCGGATATCCGCAGGCACTACCGTTCTCCATCCGGGTCAGAGACCGGCAAGCAGGCAAGCAAGTGCCGAAGGGGCCGCCGCACGAATTCAGGCTCGCGGGTCCGCCTCGAAAGCTGAGCGAATTGTGTAAGGCCGTGTTCCTTCACGACGAGGACCTGCAGCTTCAACTTGAACGCTACCCGGATGAAGTTGCCGATGGGCACAACGAAAACGAATCGCTGAAAAAGGCTGTCGTCCGCTGGCTGAGCGAGAATACCGGCGAGACGACGGAAGAAATCACCGCATTCGTGGATCGCGCCGGGTCGGGTTGTGTATGGGGACCGCAAACACTTCCGAGCGGTGAAGTCCTGCCCGACATCTCCCAAATCGCGCGTCGCCTGATCGACAAGCAAGCGGAGTTGCTCGAAGAAATCGTGCCGTTCATCCAGAACGCCTACCCGCAAGAAGCGGAGGTAATGGGCCTAGTAGCAGGAGCGCCAAGGGGGGGAGCAACGATTGTTGCCGAGACGGACGCACCGCCGGACGGATATGTTAGCGTCTCACACATCATGGGCTCCGCCGAATTCCGCCGCGACGTTGGGGAAGGCGAGCCGCGAAATCCCGCGAGAACCACGATTCAAGGATGGTACGAGCGAACGCCGGCCGAGCGGTGGCAACATCCGGTCACGCATGAAGTTCACTACCCGCGCGCTGACGCAGTGAAGCGCACCGATGAATGGGCACGGCGAGTGCGGGCCAGCAACACCAAGTCACGTAACGAAACACGTAGCACGTAATAGGCAGATACGAGTTGATACGCGCGTGGTGAGCTTTGTAGGCTCCGTCAGAACGATGGAGTCACAAAGCATGAACGACCAGCTTATCAATTCGAGAGAACTCGCCCGTCGCCTGAACGTTTCTGTCGGCACGATTCGCCGATGGGCCCGCGACGGCGTCATACCGTGCGTTCGGCCATCTCGTCGAGTCGTCCGGTTCGACCTGGCTGACGTGCAGCGAGCGGCGTCCCTCAATCATCAATCCGCAGAGACGGAGGGAACGACCGATGCCCGATGAACACACACCCGGACCCTCGATCCGGCTCGGGCTGCGTCCGCGTGAGGCGGCTGCCGCGCTGGGAATCAGCGAGCGGAAATTGTGGAGTATCACGGCGGACCAAACGAGCGGCATTCCGCACGCGCGGTTCGACAAGACGATCGTCTATCCGGTTCGCGAATTG
>JAJDDR010000187.1 GCA_029260255.1 Phycisphaerae bacterium | reverse complement strand
TGTCACATACGAACGGTCGCACCGACGGCGGCAGGGCTAACACGAGACCGGGTGTCATCGCCCGGGCGAGCGAACGCACGACGCCGATTCCCCCAGACGCAAGACCCGCGCCCGGTCAGCCAGTTCGTAGTGGATACTCCCGGCCAACGACCCGTCTCGAAATCCGTTTGTGTCTTGCGTGCGAAACAGGTACAAAGTGTAGACTGGTGACTCGTGGCGGCGATCGGCTGCCGCCCGTCACCATCATGGACGCGCATGCACGAGCGAACAAGGATGTTCAGGGCACTCGCCTGCTTGGTATTTGCCATGACCGCCTGCGGTGCGCTACTCACCTGGATGGCGCCGCCGGATCCCGCAACCGTCACGCTGGAGGATCCCGCGTATCCGCTTCGACAAGCGGAGCAGGCCGTATCGCTCAATGATGACGTTGCGGTCCTCGACTGGCGCGAGATCGAACTGGTGGTGCCGCCCGACGCCCCAACGCCGGGCGCGACCGTCCTGTTCGCCCCGGGGGCTCCGGATTGCCATTTTGTAGTGTCGCAGGCCGGCGTGATACACGCCGCACGTGCCTGGAAACGCCAGGTCTCCCTGCGTGGATCATCGGCACCCGTTGTTGTAGTCCTCTCGCCCGCAGCTGACGTGGGTGACATGCCGATTGCACAGTGGATCGGCCTTCGAGCGCTGCTGTGCGAGCTACTGGATCGCACGACCATTGCCAGGCACGCCGGACCGCACATACGTGTTGCTCGTACGGCGAACTCGTCGTCGCGCCGGGCGATGGCGCTTCGCCAGTGGCTGCGTCACGAGGGCTTACCGGTCCAAGAACGCTAACGCCGCCCATACCGAGTCCACGGTTCCATCGGCGTCGGCCGCTTCTCACGACGCGCGCAAGCCACTTCCCAAGAACGACTTACGGTCGCTCCCGCTCCGCCGTGGCGGACGGACTAAAGACTCCGTCGAATCGCTGCCCGATAACTTCAGACACCCTCAATCACTGCCGATAACCTCAGGCGGATCGGTTCCGCGCGAGTTTCGCGAGGCCTCCTCGATGACCGTGGCGACGATCAGGAGCCGAGATTAAGGGAGTTTGGCAATGGCCGGTACATCCGATGCCCGATCGAAGGCGACGGACGAAACAACCCCGTCGGCGGAACCGCAATCGACCGTCAACGACGCGACCGAACAAGGCGGACCCGCGGGAACAACCGCCAACGACGGCAACTGGGAAGTCCACGACCTCGTCGAGCGCGTCGAGAAGCGCATTGCCGGTCGGCCGAGGGGGGTCGCCATGTGTGAGTCCGGTGGCGCAGGCGCAGACGCACTGGCAAATCGACTCGAGAAAATCACCAGACCCCAACATCCGCGAGATCCCTCGCCTCTCGGGCTGGAGGCTTTGGACTCAGCGTGCGACCGGGCTGCGAACGTGCAGGCCTCGCTCACGGAGTTTATCAACCAATTGGCCGATGTTGGGGATGAGTCCGAGGAACGAATCTCTCTGTTGCTCGAGACCCTTGATGCCGGCACCGGCACGCGAAAAAACTTGTTGCGGGCGATCACTGACGCCACCGCGCGCGCCCGTCAGCTCGACGAGGCGGCGGCCCGCCACGCGTCAAGACTAACGAACTTGACCCAATCGACCGTTCGTGACGTGGAGCACGCCGCTCGCGAGAAAGAATCTCGCCTTGTCGCGTTGATCGACGACAGTATTCGGCGTGTCGAAGCCGCTGCAGACGACCAGGAGAAGCGTCTGTCGCGATGCGCGGAAGACTGTGGTAGCTCGATCAAACGCGGATCCGAAACCAGGACCGCCGAGATCAGAGAACGCGAGGAAGCCGCCAGGGCATACGAAAAACAGGTGTCCAATCTCGCCGCCGGCGAACTCCGGCGCGCCAGGGAGATTCTGGAGACCAGGCGGGACGATATTGACGCCGCGAGTCGCGCATCCGAGGCGCGCCTCGCGGAATTGGCCGACAAACTCGCCAGCGATATCGAGCGCCGATTCGAAGAGCGTCTCGCCGACGTGTCACAGATTGACGACGCCGCGCGCCGGCGCTCCGCCGTTCTCGCCGAATTGGCCGTCAAACTCACCAGCGATATCGAGCGCCGATTTGAAGAGCGTCTCGCCAACGTGTCGCAGATTGACGACGCCGCGCACCGGCGCACCGCCGATCTCGAAGAATTGGCCGGCAAACTCACGAGCAATCTCGAGCGCCGATTTGAAGAGCGCCTTGCCAACGTGTCCCAGATTGACGACGCCGCGCACCGGCGCGCCGTCGATCTCGAAGAACTGGCCGGCAAACTCACGAGCGATCTCCAAGGCCGATTCGAAGAGCGTCTCGCCGACGCGTCGCAGATTGCAGACGCCGCGCGCCGGCGCACCGCGGACCTCGACGACCTGACGAAACGCTGTGTCGAACAACTGCATGGGTCGGTTGGCGGAATCCTCAAGGACCTTGCCGACCGCCAGGCCGCCGTCGAGCGGCAGGAAGCACGCCTGACCGATGCCGTCGAGACGCACCTGCGACGCATCGAGGCGACCACGGAATCGCACGCGGACAAAATGAGTTCTTCATTGGAGGCGCACGAATGCCGTCTCCTCGAAGTGGCGGAACAATCCGCCCTCACCGCCAAGGAAGAGGTGCAAACGGAACTCGCCGAAATGCGGCAATTGCTGACGCAGACCATGGAGCGGTTCGGACCGGACGGGGCCGAAACGCGGAGGTTCGACGAGACCGTTGAACGCAGCATCGCCGCGGTAGTCGCCACCACGGGCAGTCAGCTCGCCCAAGTGACCGAAACCGTCGCCCAGGAAACCGAGCGACTGGAAGAGACCGCGGAACAAAAGACCTCCCAGTTGACCTCTCAGCTCCACGCCGCATCGGAGGCCGTGCGAATGGTCGCCAACTCGACCCGCGGCGCACATACGGTCCTTGACGAGTTGATCCAGCATCGTGAGTCGATCGATGCCAGGGTCAAGGCACTCGACGCCGAGACCAGCCGCGCCGAGTCCGCGACCGAGGTGCTCACGAATCTCAACGAGAAGGTCGAGCCGTCTCTCACCGCGATCACCGAGTGCATCGAGGGATCCGACACCACCGTGAAGAAAATCG
>JAJDDR010000186.1 GCA_029260255.1 Phycisphaerae bacterium | reverse complement strand
ACCGCGCCGATCGCAAACAGTATCGCCGCGCCGCACGTCGGCGTCACACCCCCAAGTCCACGCACTGAACGCACCCCGCGACCCGGCCCGGCCCGGCCGCCCCACCGCGAGCACCATGGTGCCCGTGGGCGCTTACCGCTCGGTACATCTGATGCCCACGTGCGTGCGGGCTTCGGCACACACTGGGTTGGGGCTCAGCAGATAGAGCGTCGGGGCCTGAGGTGGGTTTGCTTCAGCCACGCACGAAGCCATTGAGATGTGCGGCACCCGGGCGTCCCAGGTTGGCGTTTGGCGTTCCCGCCGCGTGCAAGCCGGCGGGGCGATAGGTGGGAAATCCATCTCAGGCGTCGGGAGGTTTCAGGGCAAGTCGAGTCTTACGCTCTTTCTGATAAGTCCCATCTGCTCAAGCTCGGGGATGTCATACTCCGCACTCTCGCGGAATATCCCGTCCACAAGTGCCTTGTGGATTTCGACCCACGTCCTCCAAGTCGTGCGGCGACCAGCTTCCTCGAAGAATGACTGCCCTCTCTGATTGACGGTTCGATTGAATGCGATGAACTTCTCCACGGTTCTCCCACAGCTTTGGGCGATTGCCGGAGGCGAGAGTTCGGGTAGTTTCTGCGCGCGCACGACGTGGTTTAGCGCCGCCAACGCGCTGGCGTCGAGCAGGGCATCCAACTCGGCTTTTGTGTCTGCCTCCAAGGTGTTGACGAGGCTGCTCAGTTGCGAAAGCGCGGTGTCCATCGCCTCCGCATTGTCGAGGAGGTTCTTTGGGGCAGCCGGACCATATAGCGACCCGTTGGTCGCAACGCTCCTCTTTCGTAGTGGGTCCATTGTTTCGCGGACGCGTTGGTAGAGGGGGGTGGCGGTCTCAAGCGTCGCACGGCGCGATGGATCGGCATCTGACATGAAGGAACGGAGTCGAGAGTATGCGGTTTCTGCGTCCTCGAACTCTGCTGTTAACCTGGGCAGTACCCACCCCACAAAACACCGGTCCCTTGCCCACGAGGCGGATTTGTCGGAATGACACTGGTTGCAGGCATTCGGCACGCCATAACGCTGTGTCGCCTCGGGGTCCGGAGCCCGGAAGGTGTGGGTATGCATGGGATATCCAAACTCAGCAGGCGCAGTCATGGGCATGTGACAATCGTTGCAGAGCAGCTTCCCCTGCCCTGAGACGCCACCGGCCTTGGCTTTCTCAAGGACAAGCGGATGAAGGCTGTGCTGCTCTATGCTCTTGATCCGCGGAGTCTCGGTTCCTTGTGGCGTCGAAGTGACCTCCGCAAACTGGCTCTCGCCTGCTGTGTGACAACCGACACACACCGAATGCGCTCGATGCGCCAGGAGGACCATCTCGGTTCGTGCCCAAAGGGCCCTGGAGTGGTTCGGCGCCGACGCGAGCCTGAATCTGTGGCCCTGATGGCAGTCAAAGCATGCCAAGCCGACCTCGTAATGCTCGCTCTGGACAAACTCCTGGAATTGCTCGTGATGCCGGCGCGCCATCCCGTTGCCCCAGAATGCCACCGTGTTGAGTCCTGGCGTCAATTGCAGGATATCAAAGTGATCGGATAAGAGGTCCCCCGGAACAAAAGTCACAGGAAATGGATGCGTCCCGTCCTTACTCACGCCACGACTGTGACACTGACCGCACACGCTGATTGCCTTCTCGTGCGGCAGCGACCTGGGATTGATGATCGCGTCTTTATCTTTCGTCTGCGAGTGCCTGGCTCCCGGTCCGTGGCACTCCTCGCAGCCGACGGAGAGCTCGACGAACTCGCTCGTGTCCGGGTCGTACCCCGTTGTGTGGCACCCGGCACAGCGTTGTGTCCAACTGACTTGCCGCCCTCCAGTTCGCTGATCGGAGTCTCTCAAGCGGGGCTCCCACTCATCTTCCGTGAAGTTCTCCCATCGCTTCACGTTGATGTTGTATTGCCTTGGCAAGGCCACGAGGTCTTGTCCTTGTCGGGTCAGGAAAACAAGGACCTTCAGATTCCCAAGTACGAGATTCACCTCCTCTTTCGGAAACGGAAGCCCCTCAAACGCAAGCTGTCGCAACAGCTTGCTTCCTTGCCAATCAGGAACGCGTGCCATGGATGCGTGCGGCGTCATCTTCCAGTAGTTGTACTCTCCCTCATGACATTGCCCACACCTCTCCGAACCGGAGTACAGCGGGCCTGCCGCTGGATTCGGCATTGGGACTTGCTGGCCATGAAGGGACCGGGAGAAGCAGACAAAAAGGAACGCCGTCAAGATCGCCGCTGTTCTGACCATGTCTCACCCTCGTTCGAAACCTGATTGACCACCGAGAATAACACCGCCTGGTTCTCTCAATTTAGGCTGGGCACGCCGGGACATCCCATCCTTCTGGGCCGGCGGGGCCCTACATCGCGCCCCGCTCAACATTGTCCGACCCGGTAGCAGGTGTCCCGATGCATCCTGTGACTTACATGACCGCATGCCCCACTGACTACCCCAATGCCATTCTCCGAGAAGGAGCAGCCCCCGGATCTCAAGAGCGCGGCACGCGGCCGGTGAAAACTCGGTTTTGCTTCGGTGCAAAGTGTTGAGGAACGTCGGCTTCCGTGTGGAAGGAGCGGTCTCTGTTTCGGAAGTGCTAGTCATCACCGGTGCCCAAGCTGGACAAGTACGTATCCAGGTCGACGATGTCCTGATCGGCGAGGTTGAACTTTCCTCCCGGATGGGCTGCATCCCCGCGCAGCCGATCATCCAGTGTCTCCGTCGCCACGCCGACTAGAGAAGGGGCGCCGAGCGCACAACCGCCGGCGGCATCCGCGCAATGGCAGGCTGTGCAGTTATTCGACACGAAGGTGTCTTCGCCGGCGTCAGGATCGCCGGTTAGTTCTTCGAGCGGAGGGCCAACCGGAGGGGGCGCATCGTCGCCGTCGAGTTCGTCTTCCTGAGCCGGCGTCTCGGCCTGGTCGAAGGACTCTGCCGGTGGGCTCAGGATATCGGTGAGGAGGATATCGAGGAAGGTCCGACCGGTGGCGTCGGCGGCCAGATACAAGGCCTCGTTGAAGTTAGTGCCACATCCTGACACACTCATGAGACAACCAACGAGGAGGAACGGGGCCGGCCAGCGTTTCGGTGCGAAGGTGTGCATCTCATTCCCTTGCCAAGATGTCCCAACGAAATCTCGGCGCCGCCAACTCGAATCCTCCGAGCGGGTGCCGCCTACTCTTCGCGTTGTTTGAGCGGATAATGCTCGTGGATCCCGTCGACCTTTCGCTTCTCGTAATCGAAAGGATCACCCGGATTGACGCTCGGGCTCTCTTCGTTATGACAGGCGATGCAAACGGTTTCGTCTATCTTGCGTAGTCCGACGGCGTACAATTCTTCGACTTTGTACTTGCGCTTTGACTTCAGGATCTCTTCGAAAACCTCGATGTACGCGCTACCGGGACCGTGACAGCACTCGCAGCCGACACCCTCCAGCTTCGTTGCCTTTCGAACGGCTTTCTTGTCCTCAGGATCCGGAGTTATGTAGCCACCCGGCTTGCCGAATCCGACCGTATGACATTTGATACACTCTTCGTCTTTCGCATAGTCCTTCTCGACATCGAGCTTGAACTCTTGCTTCTTCTCCTTGTTGTTGCCGGGCTTGAGGATCTCGAACGCGTTGGCCATCCTCGTCTTTTCCCAGCTCTTGTGCTGCTTGATGTGGCACTTTTTGCACTTCTTGTTTCCGACGTAGGAGTACAGGGACTCATCATCGCCGACCCCCGGAAGGGTGACGACTGGTACAGCCGTCCCCAACTCGTCGCCCGCAACCGCCGGCGCGACCGGTCGCCAGAACTCGAGCCCGATCCCCGTGAAGGAAACTGCCAACACCACAATTGCCGCTCGAAACCTCATCGTGCTCTCCTCAATACAATGAGGGGCCGACAGCTTGGCCCACCCAGACAACAAAAGGAACTGCAGGAACTACGCTCGCCTAGCACCAGCATGTTACACGCCGGGATGTGTCGACGCAATGTGAAGACGCCGTCACCCGCCAGCAATGAGGGGACACGCTTCAACTCGGCGTCACCGTCCGTGCCGGCCCTGTGCACCCGGAACAGGGCATTTCGGCCGCCCCTGGGGTTTTTTGGGGGGTTCCGCTTGACGATGAAAACCCGTGGTTGACAGCTTTCTTTCGTTTCGTTAGGTACTCCAATCGATTTGTGTCATGCACGCGTTGCCGTGTGTTCAGGCGTCGTTGATCTGCTGCCGGCCCATGGTTGGCGACCGCGCCAACGTTGGGCTTGCGGACGGGATCAATGCACTCGGACGCCACGCCGGTACTGTGCGCGAGACTGTTGGTACTGACCCTGTTCGTGGCGAATGGGCGTCGGCGGCTTCGTATCACTAGGCAAGTATTTGGGATGGCAAAGGGATGAAAACGACACTTAAGTGTGAGCGTTCGATTGTCGCGGCCGGGATCGTGTGTCTGGGCTTGGTGGCGGGTTGTCCGCTCCCACCACCACCACCTCCTCCTGTGGACCTGTGCGCGGGCGTAGACTGCGATGAGGGCTTCGCCTGTGATGCGAGTACGGGCACGTGCGTCGCGTCTCAGTCGGACGGGTTTGAGAGCGCAAACGCGGTCCGCGGGGGCGCCTTGTACGACAAGTGGTGGGTGGTGTCCGGCGTGGATGCGCCCACCGAGGATCATCCGTTCTGGGCAACGCAGGACACGAACACCCGCACCGGCGCCGACACCTGGCGGTGCAAGGAATGCCACGGTTGGGACTACAAAGGCGTCGACGGCGCATACAGTTCCGGCAGCCATCGAAGCGGCATCGCCGGCATCTTCGGCACAACGCTCTCCGCCCAGGAGGCGTTCGACCTGATCAAGACTGACCACGCATACGGCGAGGCCGGCCTGAGCGACGATGACATCTGGGATCTGGCGAAGTTTGTCCTCGAAGGCCAGATCGATACGGATGCCATCCTCGATGGTGCCGCGTTTAACGGCTCCGCGAACGCAGGCCAACCCTTATTCGACTCGAGTTGCGCGGCGTGCCACGGTGCTGACGGGTTGCTCCCGCCGCCCGGTGCCCCCGCCGACTTCGTGGATTTCCCCGGACTGATCGCGGACGAGAACCCATGGGAATTCCAGCACAAGGTGCGTTTCGGTCAGCCGGACACGGCCATGCCGGCTCAGTTCGACATTCTCAGCACTGGGCAGGTCGCCGACCTCGGGTCATACGTACAGACGCTGCCTACGTCGGCGGTACCGGAGGGATTCTCGAATGCCAGCGCCAGTCGCGGCGGAGCGTTGTACGACCAGTTCTGGGCGGTGGCGGGATTGGACGCCCCAGCCGATGATCACCCGTTGTGGGCATCACGCCCGGATATGGAGTCCAACACACGCATCGGCGCCGACACATGGCGGTGCAAGGAATGTCACGGCTGGGACTACAAAGGCGTCGACGGCGCATACAGTTCCGGCAGCCATCGAAGCGGCATCGCCGGCATCTTCGGCACAACGCTCTCCGCCCAGGAGGCGTTCGACCTCATCGACAGTGACCACGCGTATGGTGGGACCGGACTGAGCGACGACGACATTTGGGATCTGGCCAAGTTCGTCCTTGAAGGGCAGATCGACACGGACACGATCATCGACGCCGGCGGCGCATTCACCGGAGAGGCAAGTGCCGGCCAAACGCTCTACGACGACGGCATTGGCACGAACACTGCGTGCGCGGTGTGCCACGGTGGGGACGGCTTGTCGATCCCGCCGGGCGCAGATCCCGACCATGACGAATGGGTTGGGAAGCTCGCGAACGAGAACCCGTGGGAGTTCCAGCACAAGGTGCGCTTCGGTCAGCCCGGCAGTTCGATGCCGAGTTCGGTTGCTGGTGGTGGAACGACGCAAGACGTTGCCGACCTCAGCACGTTCGCACAGACGCTGCCCGAGGCTCCCTAATATGACAGCGCTGGTTTGGGCTAGAGACGTGGATTGCAGGCGGATCGCGCGGTTTGGTCGGACCCACGGATCGCAATCCGTGGGCTTCAAGGAAGGTATCGAGGTCAACTTAGCGCTGTCGTACTAAGCGTCAACCTGCGGTTGACGTTGTCGCCTGGCGCGTCGAGGTACGCGCTCGCCCCGTGCGGCTCGGCGCGCGTCACGGGGGGCACTGGAGGTGGATGAGCGTTCTCCGACGCCGTTCCGGGCTGGGTACGCTGATAGCGCGCAGCGGGCGCGGGTTTAGCCCGCTTCCGGATTCACGGGATGAGGATGGCTCATCCCCGTCGAGAGAAATGGAAGTCGGCACTCTATTCAAAGGAGTCGGACAGTGGACAGGGTCCAGGCACTCTCACGTTCCGCGATCTTCGAAGACATTTCGCGCGAAGCCATTGAGGAACTCTGTTCGCTCGGGCGCGAGATCTCGCTTGAGGCGGGACAAAAGCTGTTTGAACGCGACCAGGGAGCCGACGAGCTAATGATCGTCCAAGAAGGCGTGGTCGATCTAGTCTTTCCCGTCGAGGTAGTAAACGTTACCCGCGAGGTTACGATGGAAAGCGTGGTGGGCGGAAACGTCGTTGCGTGGTCGTCCCTCATCCGTCCCCACCGGTTCACACTGAGCGCTCGGTGTGCGAAGCGATGCGTGCTGACTTGCCTGAATCGCGATGAGCTCCACGCCTTCTTTGAAACAGACTCTCAAACTGGCTATCAGTTCATGCGGAACTTGGCCGAGGTGATCGGGCGGCGCCTGCAGGCCATGCAGGCGATGTGGGTGCGCGAGCTCCAGGTAACCGCCGCAAGAGGGATGGAATAGCGAGTTTTCGAGTTCGGCGGGCGATGCATGGGACGCGTGATAAGTGTGATGACTGGCGTTTTTGTCGCGGCTGGGTTTGTTGAAACTTGCGCTGCCCAGGAGCCGGTGGGCAGGGTTGGGGCAGCCCGGACGCCGACGTGCGTGACGTCGGATTGTCACGCGCCGGTCATGCAACATGAACGTATCCACCAACCGTTGGTGGAGAACCGGTGCGACGCTTGCCATGTGCCCAAGCAGGGCGCAACTCCTCTTCAAGCCGGCCCGCGCCACGAATTCAAACGAGCGGGTGACAATCCCGAACTATGCTACGCCTGCCACGACCGCCTTGCCGAGGAGGGCTTCGTCCACGAACCGGTAAAGATGGGCGTATGCATCCTGTGCCATGACCCACATGGAGCCGAGCACGCCTCTCTACTTCGCGTCAACATGGACCGCCAGCTCTGCGGGCAATGCCATCGTGTGACGTTTGATCAAGGCGAGCACGTGCACCCACCGGTCAGCGACGGTACATGTGGCGCATGCCACAACCCCCACGGATCTGACCGCGAGAAGTTCCTCCGTGCCGCACCGCCGGAGCTGTGTCTGGATTGTCACGACACGATCGAGGAGCTGTTGGACGACGCCACCGTCGCCCATGATCCCGTCACAACGGGTCAGTCCTGCCTGAGTTGCCATGATCCCCACGCGTCAGACGTCGAGCGTCTACTCGTGGGCGACGCGATGGCGCTGTGTTTGTCCTGCCACGACAGGGAATTGGACGCCGAGGATGGCAAGATCCGCAACATCGCCGCATACCTCGAGGCCAACCAGAACCACCATGGTCCGCTGCGAGACAAGAACTGCTCGGCTTGCCATAATCCGCATGGTGGAGCAATCCACCGCCTGTTGACCGAGGCATACCCGGCGGGCCCCTACGCGCCGTTTGAGGAGGAGGGTTACGCGCTTTGCTTCGGCTGCCATGATGTCGAGATGGTGGAAGAAGAGCGGGGCGACGAGGTGACCGAATTCCGCAACGGCGATCTGAACCTCCACTACATACACGTCAACCAAGAGGACCGGGGATGCACATGCGGAGCCTGCCATGACGTCCACGCCGGAAGGGGGGCCAAGCACATGGCCGAGCCGCAGGCTTTTGGCAAGCAGGCAAGTCTGATCAAATATGAGCCGGGCGATAATGGCGGTTCGTGTTTGTCAAGTTGTCACGCGATGAGGGCATACGATCGTATCCAACCGGTGCGGAATCAGGAGCCGGGGGATTAAATGGAAACGCTGAAACCGAGAGTTGTTCACGAAGTAAGACACCCCGTCATTTGCGGCTTCAGCGGAGAGAGCGCATGAGCCGGCTCCAAAACGAGGCCAAGTACAGGGTGCAGTTGGCGGACGCGGAGTACTTTCGTCAGAGCGTCAAGTGCCAGTATGCATGTCCGGTCGGCACCGATGCCGGGGGGTATGTGCGGGCCATCGCGCAAGGCGATTTTGAACTGGCGTACCTGATCGCCCGCGGTCCTAACCCGCTGGCATCGATCTGCGGGCGTGTGTGCGGGGCGCCGTGCGAGGCCGCCTGTCGCCGGCGCGATATCGACCAGTCTGTATCCATCCGGGCGCTCAAGCGATTTGCGACCGAGCAGTATGGCAGCGAGTCAAAGCGCTTCGATCCGATGACCTTGCTGAGTAAGGTGATCGAAGGGGCTGGGTTGCGGAGCCGGCGGGGAAGCGAGGACTTGACCGCTTTGCTGAAGGCTCTGGGGCGTAGCAAGTTGCAGCCACCCACCGGGGACAAGGTAGCGATCATCGGATCCGGTCCGGCGGGGCTGGCGGCTGCCCATGACCTGGCGGTGATGGGTTTCCGACCGACGATCTTTGAAATGGAGCCGATCCCAGCGGGCATGCTTGCGGTCGGGATTCCCGAGTATCGTCTCCCTCGCTACGTGATCCGGGCGGAGATTGAAGTGATCCGTGCTATGGGGGTGGAGTTCCGGTGCAATACGCAGGTGGGCAAAGACATCACCCTTCCGGAAATCCGGCGGGAGTACAAGGCGACGGTAATCGCCGTGGGAGCGAAGCGGTCACGCTCGATACCCATCCCCGGGCACGACGGAATCGGCGTATACGGCGGCGTCGACCTGTTGCGGGAGATAAGCCTGGACCGCCCACCCCTACTCGGTCGGCGTATCGTCGTCATTGGTGGCGGGAACGTCGCGTTTGACGTCTCCCGTACCGTCGTCCGGCAGGCGGGTTTTGACATCTCTCGCACCGTGCTACGCGCACCCACGGTCGGTGAAGCCTATTTGTGCTGTCTGGAAAGCCTCGAGGAAATGCCCGCGGATGACATCGAGATCATCGAAGGGCATGAAGAGGGCGTCAAGGTTCGAACCAGTCTGGGTCCCAAGGAGATTCATCTCGACGAAAACCGCCATGTTCGGGCGATCAGTTTCAAACGCGTTCTCTCGGTCTTCGACGAAAAGGGACGTTTCGCTCCCAAGTTCGATGAGGACGACATCACCACCATCGAGGCGGATACCGTTCTGTGGGCAATCGGTCAAGCCACCGATGTTTCGTTCGTGGATCCTGAGCGAGACGGTATCAAGCTGACCGAGCGGGGAATGATCGCTGCCGACTCCGAAACGCTGGCGACCTCGGCAGCGGACGTGTTTGTGACCGGCGACGCGGCCTACGGCCCCGGACTGATGATCGAGGCGGTGGCCAGCGGAAAACGCGCTGCACGATCCATCTACCAGTACTTGCACGGAACCGAGTTTGTCGAGCGGGCTCAGGGACGGCACACCTGTCTTCCACGGTTCGAGCGTGAAAAAGACTATGAGAAGCTGGTCCGACTACGCGTGCCCTCCACGCCTGTAGAGGAGCGCAAATTGGCCCAGGAGGTCGAAGTCGAAAGGGGTTACACGGAACCACACGCCTGCCAGGAGGCTGACCGGTGTCTGGACTGCGGCGTGAACACCATCTTCAGTTCGGCCAAGTGCGTGCTCTGCGGCGGGTGTGTTGATGTCTGCCCCGAGAGCTGTCTGCGAATCGTCAATGTAGGCCGGCTCCACGCAGAGGGCGAGACGCGGGCGGCGCTGAGCGAGTTATGCGGTGACACGCCGCCGGAGGAGGCATCGGCCATCATCAAAGACGAGGCCCGGTGTATCCGTTGCGCCCATTGCGCTGATCGCTGCCCGGTGGGCGCCGTAACGATGGAGAGGTTCTCGTTTGAAGGGATCTATCAGCTATCACCGGCCGGCTCCTAGCGCTCGGGGCACGGAGGAGTCGCCGATGACTGAAAGCCACTGGCGTTGAGGAGTGTCATGACCGACAAACCGAGCAGCGGGCTGACTGGACCGCGGTTTGAAGAACCCGTCGAGCGGCGGGATTTCTTTGGATTGGCTGCCGTGTGGTCGTTCTTCGGAATGATCCTGACCGCGACGCTGGGTGCGCTGAAGCTGCCCATGCCCGCTGTCTTCCCTGAAGCGGACAGTCGATTCCCGATCGGCAAACCGGAGGACTTCCCGGCAGGCCCACCAAAGGAAATCAAACGTCGCCGGCTGTGGGTGCTATCCGACGACAAGGGAATCGCTGTGGTCTCGACGGTTTGCCCGCACCTGCGTTGCGTCGTGACACGCCATGCCGATGGTACGTTCGTGTGCCCATGCCATGGGTCCAGGTTTGACGCGACCGGGAAGAAGACCAGCGGTCCGTCGCCCCGGGGGCTGATCTGGAAGGAAGTCTCCATTACACCCGACGGGCGGCTGATCGTCGACAGCGAACGGGAAGTCAGTTCGAATGCGCGGTTTGCCGTCTGAGGAAGCCAATAGGTAACAGCGTTAGGATGACTCATGGCCTACAGTGCAGGACGTCAGTTTCTTTCCAACCTGAAGAATGTTCCCCGTAACCTTCGCGACTCGGTGATGCGGCACGGCCGTCCCACGTCCGATCGGGCTCGCACTCAGACGGTCGTTCAAAACTTCTTCTTGCACATTCACCCCTCCCGTGTCCACAACCATACGCTCAAGTGGACTACCACGATGGGGTTGGGGATCATGACGACGGCCCTGTTTCTGATACTTACGGTGACGGGCATCCTGCTGATGGTTTACTACAAGCCATCCGTGGCAACCGCCTTCGACTCGATCAAGGACATCCACTTTGTCGTGCCCACCGGGCGGATGATGCGTAACGTACATCGCTGGGCTGCCCACGGCATGGTCGTCATGGTGATGATGCACATGGCGAGAGCGTTTTACACCTCAGCCTACAAGCGGCCGCGTGAGTTCAATTGGGTGCTGGGGATGATGCTGTTCGTTCTCACGCTAGGTCTGAGCTTTACGGGCTATCTTCTGCCATGGGACCAGTTGGCCTTCTGGGCGGTGACCATCGGATCGAGCATCGCTGGATCACCCAGCGAGGTGACCGACGCGTTTGGGATCACGCAGTCCTTCGACCCCGGCGGGCGGATCAGGGAACTGCTGCTGGGGGCGCACTACATCGGGGAGGAAGCCCTGATCCGTTTCTATACTCTGCACATCATGGTGCTGCCGATCGCGCTGAGTGTGATCCTGGGCGTGCATTTCTGGCGCATCCGCAAGGACGGCGGCTTGGCCCGTCCTGCGTCGGCCGACCCACCGATCACCCAGGACGGACTCAAACCGGGCGAGGCCCCGGACAAGACGTTCGGTCTCATGGCGGTCGTCCGAGAGCGCACACCGGCCACGGATCAAGCGATCGAGAACACGTCACCCGCCTGGCCTCGGCTCTTCCGCGTCGAGGCGGCATTGACCGTCCTCGTTCTCTTGATCACCGTCGTGCTTTCAATCTGGCTCGACGCCCCGCTGAAGGAACTCGCCAACCCCGAGGTTCCGGAAAACCCGGCCAAGGCACCCTGGTATTTTCTCGGCCTCCAGGAGTTGGTCTCCTATTCGGCGTTCATGGGCGGCATGGTAATCCCTGGTATTGTTGTAGTGGGCCTTGCGTTGATTCCCTATCTGGATCGGGAGGACGAGGATGTGGGGATCTGGTTTAGCGGCCGACAAGGGCGACGCATCGCCACCGCGAGTACCGTCTATGGCATTGTACTCAGTGTGGGGATCCTGGCGTTTACGGTCAAGTTCAAGTGGCTGGGGGAGTGGGACTGGGTGCGGAACCTGATCGGAGAGGTCCCACCGATCGTGATCACGCTCTTCAACCCCGGGACAGTATTCGTGTTGGCGGCGGCAGCCTGGTCCATCGGGCTCTTGCGCGTCACCAACTCGACGCGTATGGCGGCCATCGGGTTGTTCACCTGTTTCCTGGTCTGCTTCGTCATCATGACCTACTTCGCCACGTTTCTCCGTGGACCGAACTGGGACTTCTACTGGTCGCAGGCTGACTGGCCCGTGATCGAGCATTGAACCGGAGGAGGTCAGAACTCCACGCATTGACGGCATGTGCGACAAGACTGTGACAGATCAGCTATGAAGAATGCATACGACAAGACAATGACGGGCTTGCTGTTGTTTGGCAGTCTGCTGACCTTGGCGCTGCTAGCCTATGCCGCCTACGACGAGAATCTTGGGGCCGACTGGTATCACCACCAAAGCGACTACCGGTGTCAGTTATTCGCCCGTGCGGCCACTGATCGGGAGCGGCAAACTGCCGAACGCTTCGACGTTCGCCAGAAGCAACTCTACCTGCCCGCGCTGGGACGCATCGATCGGTGCATAACCTGTCACGTTGGCGTTGAGGATCCGTCCATGAAGAACGCGCAGCAGCCCTTGACCAGCCACCCGGGCGACATCATGGCGAATCATCCGAAGGAGCAATTCGGGTGCACCATCTGCCATCTGGGGCAGGGACGGGCAAATACTGAGACGGATGCTCATGGCCACGTACCGCACTGGCCTGACCCCATGCTGGCTACCGAAGAGCTAGACCGATCCTGTGCAAAATGTCATACACAAGGGCCGCTTCCCGGTGTGCCACGATACAACGAGGCCATAGCTCTGTTTCATGAGAAAGCCTGCGTTTCTTGCCACTTGCTCCGAGGGCAGGGGGGTGATGCGGGGCCCGAGATCACCAATGCCGCCGAGGTCGACCACGGCGATATGCCTAAAAAGGAATGGCACTTCAAGCACCTCAAGGACCCCAAGTCGGTGGTCGAGGCCTCCGAGATGCCCGATTTGAACCTGTCCGATGAGGAGGCCACCGCACTGACGTTTTTGATGATGAGCTTGACCGGCGAACCCATTCCAACAGAGTATCTTTCCAATCCCAAGCCCAAGCCCATCGAGATGCGGATGATGGATCCCATGGCCGCAAAGGGACACGTCGGCAGCCAGGTTTGCATCGGTTGCCATCAAGGCCTGCACCCTGACGCGGTGGACGGGTGGCGCAAGTCACCCATGAGCAGTACCTACGAGCGCCTGAAGAATGAGCCGACGAAGGACAACTGCCTGGCCTGCCATACCACGGGCTTTAACCCCGAGACGGGACATTATTCCGAAGAGGGCGTCGGCTGCGAAGGCTGCCACGGACCCGGAGCCGTCGCTGTCAAGTTTGTGCTCGCAGGGCAGGTGGACAAGCACAAGGAGGCTATCCGGCTCAATCCGGATTCCACGCTGGTTTGCGTACGCTGTCACAATCCCCACGTCCCCGTGGGAGTCCACGCCAACCACTACCGGAAGCAGCCTCCCCGTTCCGGTCAAGCAGGAGGGTAGAAGCAGATCGATCTCGATGAGCAACCGACGCTCGTTGACACGCCCCGCCCCACCGTATGACCCATAGGGTGTTGCGGGATACCAGCCGCGGCGTAAGCGCCCACGGGCACCATGGTGCTCGCGGTGGGGCGGCCGGGCCGGGCCGGGTCGCGGGGTGCGTTCAGTGCGTGGACTTGGGGGTGTGACGCCGACGTGCGGCGCGGCGATACT
>JAJDDR010000185.1 GCA_029260255.1 Phycisphaerae bacterium | reverse complement strand
GATGGGCGTGGCCGTCATGACCAGTCGGTGGGGCGCTGCCCCCTTGCTTCCCGCAGCGGCTCGTTGGGAAACGCCGAATTTGTGCTGCTCGTCGACGATCAGCAGCCCGAGATCCTTGAAGCGAACCCTGTCCTCGATCATCGCGTGTGTGCCGATCAGCAGGTCCAACTCACCGCCGACCGCAGCACCAATCGCGGCGTCGCGCTGTGGACCGGACATGCGGCCGACGAGGAGTGTGTAACGGACCCGGCTGTCCGAGAGATACTGATGCACCTTCTGATGATGTTGAGTGGCCAGTATCTCCGTCGGCGCGAGGAGCGCCACCTGGCGCCGATTGGCGATCGCGACCAGTGCCGCGTAGATGGCGACGGCTGTCTTGCCCGATCCGACGTCGCCCTGAAGCAGACGGTTCATCGGCCGGGTGGAGGCAACGTCCTTCAGAATGTCGCTCACCGCCTGGTTCTGACCGGCGGTGAGCGAAAACGGAAATCGCTTGCGGATGCGTTCGTCGATCATTGGCGACACGGGGATCGGCACTGCGTTCGGTGCGATTCGCCTGTGGTGCCGTACCGTCTGCACGGCGAGTTGCATCAGCAGGAGCTCGTCGTACGCGAGACGCCTTCGAGCCACCTCGGCGTCCTCCTGCCGGACCGGCCGGTGTATCCGGCTTATCGCGGTACGCAGCGGCGGCATGCGGCGCTTTGCCCGCAGCGCGTCGGGGAGCGGATCGCTGATGCCGCCTGTTGCGTCCGGCAGGGCGTTGGCGACGATCCGCGCGATCGTCGACGAGGACAGTTGTGCCGCCGCGGGATAGACGGGCTCGAATCGGTCGACATCGTCGGCAAGCGGGTCTGTGACCTCGTCGAGAACCTCGAAGCGGGGGTTCACGAACTGGGCGACGTCACGATGAACATCGACCTTGCCCGTGACGCGAATCGTCTGACCCGTCCGAACGCGATCCTGGAGGTATGACGCGTTGAACCAACGCACGCGGCAGCGGCCGGTGCCGTCGACGACGTCGGCGGTGAAGCTGCCACGGCGCCCCGCCCCGCCTCCGCGGACCGCTCGAATGCCGCCGATCACGGTTGCGACGGTATCGAGAGTCAGGTCCCCGATCGGAATCGACCGGGGCATTAGCTCGTAACGGAACGGAATGTGTTCGAGAAGGTCACCGAGCGTCCGCACGCCGAGCGAGGCGAAAATCCCCGCCCGTGCCGGGCCGACACCCTTGATGAACTGCACGGGCGTGTCCAGGTCGATCGCCCGGTCTGCCATGACACCCCCCTCGTGCCGGTGGGCTGGCCGCGGCGAAACCGGTCCACACGCACCGCAGACCGGCCGCTACGGAATGACGAGTTCCCGTCCGACGTAGAGCTTATCCGGATCGGGCAGCACGTCGCGGTTTGCCTCGTAGATGTCTCTCCAGCGCGCCGCGTTGCTGTAGTAGCGACGCGCCAGCCCGAAGAGCGTGTCACCCTTGGAGACGGTGTGCGTCCGCGACACGGATGCGGTCAGCGCCAGGGGTTCCGGCTGTGCGGCGTAGGGCTGATAGGTAGTCTCGACCGGCGCGGCGACCTCCGCGGGTGCGGTCGTCGAAGTGTTGCTGACATACAGATCCGGTTGCAGGCCGTAATCCCCTTCCACCGATTGCAGCGGTTCCGCCGCGCGCTGCGTGCTCTTGCACCCCGTCAACGCGACTGTCGCGATCAAAATACACCCAGCAATCCGTCGCATCTTGAGACCTCCTGTCGAAGAGAAAACCAGCGTTCCAACGTTGGACCCGATCATAAATGTGGAGTTCGTTGTGTCAAGAGATTTCGGCCTCTAAGAGCGCGAACGCGCCCGCTTTGCGGCTGCGATCACTCGCCGGAGACGGAACAACTCGACGAAGGCGCGGGCGATCACTTTCAAGTTCGCGCCCGACTGTTCGCCGCCGTCGCGCGCGTAGTGATGCACACCGACCTGCCCGATCCGGTAGCCGAGGTTCTTCGCCCGGGCGAGGATCTCGGCGTCGATCAGCGCGCCCATCGAGTGCATCTCGATCTCGTCAAAAAGCCGTCGCGGGTAGATCTTGAACGCTCCGTCCACGTCCCGAACGCGCAAGCCGAACACGGTATTCACAAGGGTCGTCCAGCACCAGGCATTGAGCCGGCGTAGCGGCGCGTCCTTGCGGTCCATCCGAAAGCCGCTGACGATGTCGTACTCCTCCAGCAGCGGCAGCAGTTTGACGATCTCGGCGAAGTCGAACTGCCCGTCACCGTCGGTGTAGAACACCCAGTCCTTGGTCGCTTCGCGAAAACCGCGCTGCAAAGCGCCGCCGTAGCCGAGATTGGGGCGGTTGTGGACCGCACGCACCTCGGCGTACCGCTCGGCGAGGGCGTCCGCGAGTTCCGGCGTGCGGTCGCGGCTTCCGTCGTCGACGATGATGATTTCGAAGTCGCTGCTGATTTCTCGGCATGCCTCGAGGGCACGCTCCGCAGTTCGCTCGACGTGCATCTCTTCGTTGTAGCAGGGGAAGAAAACGCTGAGGCTGAGTGGTTGACGGGGCGGCTTGTGGGGCAATTTCATGCACCTATCGCGGGATTCAGGAAGTAAGGCTCACGGCATCCGGGGCGATCCGGAAGAATCCGTCCAGCGTGGCGCCGGCAGCCACTTTCAACCGGGACGCGCGCACGTCGCCGCGAATCCGGCCGGTCGCGGACACCGACACGACCCCCCGGGCGTCGATGTCGCCCTGAATGCGCCCGCGGACGGTCAGGTTTGCAACGCGGATCGGCGCCGACACGAACCCGCTTTCCTCCACGACGATGTCACCGCAGGTCGCGAAGAGTCGGCTCGCCTGATACGCCCTGATTCTGTAGTCCTCGAGGATCAGCCGCTGCTTGCAGTGCGGGCAGAAAATGGACATGGCACGTGTCGCAACGCGTACCGGCTCGCCGCAGTGCGTGCATGCGACGTCTCTTTCTTTTCCCTTGTCCGCACGGTTCGACTTGACCATGGTCGACAGCCGCCGTCGTGCCTACTTCTTCACGACTTCGACGGGGCCTTTGTTGGCGTTGGCATCCGCCGGTTTGTTTTCGACCGGTTTGGCGGTTCCGTTGCTGCCCACCACGCAGCGTCCAATGAACACCGCGCCGTCGGCGACCTCGAGGCGCGACGTGTGCAGGTCGCCTTCCAGCTTGGCCGAACTCGTCAGGCGGACCTTTCCGCTCGACTTCAAGTTGCCCTTCACGTTGCCTTCGACGTCGATGTTGCCGGCCGACACCTCTCCGACGAGACGCGCGCCTTCGGCAATCAGCAGGTGGCCTTTGGTTTCGATCTGCCCTTCGAACGCACCGAGATGGCGCACGCCCTTTTCGAACCTCAACTCGCCCTTGAACACCGCGTCGGGACCGATCACAGTCGTGAAATCATCGCTGGAATTGGAACCCATCGTACCCTCCTTCTGAGTCTTGCGCTCCTGCATGGCAGTCTCCTGAAACGACGCCCAAGGCGAGGAGTATACCCCGACGAAGACGGGCCACAACGCGAACCGAATGCCCGACACATTCCTACATCAGTAGGAGGGCAATACAGCGGCGAGCAACTGTCGCCCGGAATCTCCCGAAGATCAGATCGGACGTATGTCCGAGAGGTGACGTCGGCGATGAACTCACACCTCGGCGACGACGCGTAAAAAAACCGGCGGGCCCGGCCGCCTTATCTATTGCGGCAACGAGCCCACCGTGCTTCTTTCGACTTTCCCCACCTGTCGGCCCGTTAGTCTATGCGATGTCCGCGACCGTTGCAACTGATGGAGACTGTGAGTTTTCAAGAATTCACAAACAGGGAGGACATCATCGCAACTTTGTATGTGACAGGGTCTTGCGGTCGGATTCGCCTGCACAGGTGCCGGTCTCCCGAGCACCGGTGTCCGTGACTCGCCCCCGGCACGCGGGGCTGATGCGGGGTCGCTTGTTTGCCGCTGCCCCCACCACTACGATGCTCGGCACACACGACGGCGGAGGTTGCATGCGTTCGAGTTGGATCCTGACGCTCTTGATTCTGGTCGGTCTCGTGCTCGGCACGATCGCTGGGCAGCTACTCTACGATCCCGAGTTCAACCTCTCGCAGCCGGATTCCGAGCACGCCCACACCACGGCGCTGGCCGTCTTCGACTTTCTCGGAAACACCATCTTCATGGGGCTACTGAAGATGATGATCATCCCGCTGGTGGCCACCAGCGTTGTTGTTGGCGTGACCAGCGTCGGCGACTTTCGCAAGCTGGGTAAGATCGGCGGGTGGACGCTCGTTTACTACGTGTCCACCATGCTGATCGCGGTGACCCTCGGTCTCTGTCTCGTCACCGCCTTCAAGCCCGGTGCCAAGATCGACGAGCAACGCCGCGCCGAGGCAGAGGTGGGCTTCTCGCAGGACACGGACAAGGTCGAAGCGCTCACCGCCAAGCAGCAGGAAGGCCTGATGGGCGCGGTCAGGGGGCTGGTGTCTCAGATCATCCCGCTGAATATCGTTGCCGCTGCCGCCAAGGGGCAGCCGCTGCCGATCATCTTCTTTTCGATTTTCTTCGGTGTCGTGGTGACGATGATCGGTCCGAGGAACCGCATCATCATTGACTTCTTCAATGCCACGTTCGAGGTACTGATGAAGATGGTACACGCCGTCATTTGGCTTGCGCCGGTCGGTGTTTTTGCTCTGCTGGCGTGGACCGTGGCACGCATCGGGCTGTCGGTCTTCGCGAGTGCCATCAGCACGTACATGTTCGTCGTGTTGCTCGGTTTGGGCATTCACGGTCTGATCGTGTTGCCGTTGATCTTGAAACTGTTCGCCAAGGTGGGACCGGACGGGTCGACGAATCCGTATCGCTTCATGAAGCAGATGCGCCAGGCGATCATGACGGCCATCGGCACCGATTCGTCCTCGGCGACGCTGCCGGTCACGATGGAGTGCGCCACCGAGATCGGCGGCGTCAGCAAGCAGTCCGCGGGTTTCGTGCTGCCGCTCGGTTCGACGATCAACATGGACGGCACCGCGCTCTACGAAGCCGTAGCCGTCGTCTTCCTGGCGCAGGCGTACGGCATGCAGTTGGGCGTCGCGACACTCGTACTGATCGCGATCACCGCGACGCTCGCCGCGGTCGGGGCGGCCGGCATCCCGTCGGCCGGGTTGGTCACCATGGTCATCGTGCTCGACGCCGTGAACAGCAACGTGATCGCCAACGATCCTACCGTCTCGCCCATTCCCGTCGCCGCCATCGGGCTCATCATCGGCGTCGACCGCATCCTGGACATGTTCCGCACCGCCGTCAACGTCTGGGGCGACGCCGTCGGTGCCAAGATCATCGACCGCTTTTGCACGTAGGCCGGTTCCGGTGGCCGGTGTGTGTCGACGCGCCGGGGGCGTGGGTGTCCCTCGTGCGTACGTATTGACGTATTGGGGTCTGCGCCTATCGTGCCGACATGTTGACCCGCGAAACCACCGGAGATTCATCATGAGCACGCTGCTTGATCGCTTCCGCCGTTACGTCCGAGTTGAAACGACCGCCGTCGAAGACGCCGGAACCTACCCCAGCTCTCCGGGGCAGCTCGACTTGGCGCGCATGCTGACCGATGAACTCGCGGCGCTCAAACTCGAGGACGTCAACATGAGCGAGCACGGCATCGTGATGGGCACGATCCCGGGAAACGTTCCCGGCGCGCCGACGATCGCCCTGTTCGCGCACATGGACACGTCGCCCGAGGCTCCGGGCGCGAACGTCAACCCGATCGTGCACGAAAACTACGACGGGAAGGACATCGTTCTGCCCGCAGATCCTTCAAAGGTGATCCGCGTCGCCGACACGGACGGTCTCGCGAAGCTCAAGGGACGCACGATCATCACCTCCGACGGAACGACGCTCCTCGGCGCCGACGACAAGGCCGGCGTGGCCATCATCATGACCGCGGCCGACCGCCTCATGTCGGACCCGGAGGCCACGCGCTGCCCCGTCCGCGTGGTCTTCACGTGCGACGAGGAAATCGGGCACGGCGCGGACAAGATCGATCTCGAGCGTGTCGACGCGGTTGTTGGGTACACGCTGGATGGCGAATCGGGCGGACTCATCGAAAACGAGACGTTCTCCGCCGATTTGGCCGACGTGATCGTGACCGGAAAGAACATCCACCCCGGGTTGGCCAAGGGCAAGATGATCAACGCGATCCGCGTGGCGGGCGATTTCCTGTCGCGACTGCCGAAGGATCTCGCGCCGGAAGCGACCGAAGGGCGCGAACCGTTCGTGCATCCGTACGTGCTCTCGGGCGGAGTCGACGAGGTGAAGATTCGCACGCTGCTGCGTAGTTTCGTGACGGCTGACCTCGCGGGCCAAGCTGCGCTTCTGCGCTCGACGGCCGACGCGGTGGTGGCCGACCATCCGGGCGCGGTCATCGACGTGAAGGTTTCCAAGCAGTACCGCAACATGGTCGAGGTCTTGGACAAGGAGCCCCGCGCGGTCGACCTCGCCGCTCAGGCGATGCGCAACGTCGGCATCGAGCCGGTGTTCGAGTCGATTCGCGGGGGGACTGACGGCTCGCGCCTCAGCGAGATGGGACTGCCGACGCCGAATATCTCCGCCGGCATGTACAACTTCCACTCTCCGCTGGAGTTCGCCTGCCTCGAAGAGATGGAATCGTCAGTCAACGCCGTCGTCGAGCTCGCCAAGCTCTGGAGCGAACAGAGGTAGCGATTGCTCGCCCCGGTCATTCACCACAGAGAACGCGGAGATCGCAGAAGGCGGACGTGTCCCTTCACCCGAGCAGAGTAGGGCGGGTTTCACCCGCCGGGGGGACGGGTGGAAGCGAACGGGGGTGAACGGCGGGCAAAACCCGCCCTACCTGCTGCGCCGCGGACACCCGATTTCGAGCCGCGGGGTTCATCCCGCGCGGACGTCCGCGGCTCGCAATGGATACCGCCGCGTGTCGCGGAGCGTTCCGCACACCGGAGAGGGTTCAGTCCCGTCAATTGATGGAATTGGCGTGCGATGGACACTTGGGATCTGGTAAGATGCGCTGCGGTAGGGAGGCGGTGAGATGCGACACTTCGCGATCGTGACGGGATTCGTTCTGACGGGGCTGCTCCACACGGCGACCTCGGCGGAGGGGATCTGGTTTTCATTTCACGAGGCGAGCGGCAGCGGCTGGGGCAACGTCTTCGACGGCGGACCGCCTGTCACCGCCACCTGTGCGACGACCGGGCCGGACGATGACCTCATGTCGTTCCTGGCGGCCGATCGAACGCAAATCGGCGCCCTCGGAGCTTCGGCACGCGCTTCTGGAGCGTCGCGCATCATACCGATCGGCGATGACGCGATGCAGTTTGTCGTCGAATTCGACGCTTCGTATTTCCCCGGGCTCTTTCAGGGCGGCGACAACACCGGCGGCGCCGCCGCGGGCGAGATGCACTCGGTCATCGAGTTCGTCATGCCGGTAGACGAGCTTGTCTGGGCGTATGGGCTCCGCATCGACGACACGATCGATTTCAGCGGCTCGACGCGCGTCGTTTTCGAAAACGTGACGACGGGCGAGACTTTGCTCGACCTTTCGTCGAAGTTGAACCCGTCGATAAAGACTACGCTCGTGGGAGACACGGGCGACGTCATGCGTTTGACGACGGTCATGTCGGGCAGCGGTGAAACAGGTCCGGCACCGGACCGGGAGTACGACGCTCGGTTTACGACGCTGTTTCGCGTACCAGAACCGAGCTCGATTTTGTTTCTGATCCCGGCGGTTTTGTTCGCAATGCGCCGAGGACGGCGCTGATCGTTCAACTACATATGCGCGGTACGTTGCCGCCAGGCTTTCTTGAGTGGGTAGGGCGGGTTCCACCGGCCGGGAGAGAGCATGCGGTTGAATCGGCGGGTAAAACCCGCCCTACCACGTCGTCAATGCCGGCATCATCGACATCGGAGGGGCATTCGGCGCGTGTTCGCCGGACGGGTTCTGCAACATCCACGATGCCAACCACGCGTACACCTGTTTCGCCGGAACCAATAGCTGCACCTGCCCGGCCAACCCGATCCCGGACGTCCTGCCCCCGCCGGTCGGAAACGGCACGATCTCCCTGGAACTCGATCTCTCAGTGGCGACCAACACCGCGCGCGTGCGGGTCTTTCTGAACGAGCCCATGCCTGACATGCAGGGTTACCAGTTGCACCTCGGCGTCAGCGGCGGTCAGAGCGGGCAGCTCGATCTTGTTGCGGTGAGCATCGAACCGCGAGGCGATTTCGTGTTCAACGGCGTCGCGGATCGCGACGACGCGTTCAACGTCGCGACCGGGCAGATGCTCAGCCTCCTGGAACTCGGTGGCGTCGCGACGCGAGCCAACGCGTACCTGGCCACGTTCACCTATCGCGTCTCAGCGGAGGCGTTGGGCGACTTCGTCATCGATGTGTTGCACGACGCGTCACTTGAGCACCAGACGTTCCTGGTCGCCTCCGACGCGGGTCGGATCGAGGTCAACCCGGTGACGCCGGGAGTCGTCCAAACCGGACGGGGTACGAAATAGCCTTCGATTAGCACCGAGCGAACGGGAGCGGACCGCGTGTTCGCTCCCGTTTTCCAGCACTTTGCCGAGTAGGAGTGGGGTGTCCACCCGTTGGAGCGAGCACGAAGTAACGCGTGCCGGTCATTCGCCCACGACCTGAACGACGACCGTTCGTTCGCGCGGACGGGTGTCGAAGTCGATGAGAATGATCTGCTGCCACGTGCCGAGCGTGAGCCGACCGCGCACCAGCGGGACGGTGATGCTCGGTCCGAGCAGCGATGCGCGGATGTGGGAGTGACCGTTGTCGTCGTGCCACGTTTCCTCGTGCCTGTAGTACGCGTTCTCGGGTGCGATCTTCTCGAAGAACGCCTCGAGGTCGTGTGTCGCCAGACCGGGCTCGAACTCGGTGGTGGTGATGCCGCCCGTCGAACCGACCACGAAGACGGTCACCGTGCCGGCCGTCACTTCGCCCTCCGCCACGCACCGTAAGACGTCTTCGGTCAGGTTGACGACCTCGCAATCGCCGCGTGTGTTGACTCGTAATTCGTGCGTTTCAACTGCCATCGCCGGGTCGTACGATACCGCGGTCCGTGCGGAGCGGCCACCGCCGATTTGCGGTGGCGGTTTTCGTCGATAATCGTGTTCGGTTGGCAGGTGCGCTCTGGGCGCCTAGCATGGGCTGGGGGTACCAAGGAGCTACGGACGAGGTGGAATCAGGATCCGGAAGAACGATGAGACACTCCGTCGTTGCGGTGATCGTACAAGCTCTGGGCGGTGTGTGCCTGCTGATTGTGGTGCTGGTGTCCGGGTGCATCGTCGGGCAGGCGCCCGGGCGGGGGCGGTGCGTTCATCTGCGCGAGGCGTCCAGCGGCGCTCCGTATTGGTTGTATTTCCCTCAGGGGTATGACGATCCCGCACCGGCCGGCACGGTGAAGAGCCGGCGACCGCTGGTGATGACCTTTCACGGGATGAAACCGTTCGACAGCTCCGGCTCGCAGATTCGCGAATGGCAGCAGGAGGCGGACCGGTACGGATTCGTGGTCTGCGCTCCTCGGCTGCTAGTTGCGGATGTGACGGGTCCGCTTCCGCTCAGCAACCCGAATCACCCCAGTCTCAAACACGACGAGCGGAACATCGTCGCGATCATGGATGAACTCTATCGCACGACGGACATCGATCCGAATCACGTCTTGTCGACGAGTTGGTCATACGGCGGGTACGTCGCGCACTACATGGCGAATCGCTATCCGGAGCGGTTCAGTTGCATCGCGGTCAAACAATCCAATTTTAATGAGAACATCTTAGACCCGTCGACGGTCCCACGCTATCGCGATCGCAAGGTGGCGATCTACTATACGGAGAACGACTTCGCGATCTGCCGGCGGGAGTCCCGGCGCGCCGCGGACTGGTACGCGCGACAGGGTTTCGATCTGACTTCGGGAGTGTTCGAGAAGAAGGGTCACGAACGCACACCCAGCGTTGCGGCGGAGTTTTTCGCGAGAACGTGCGGTGTCGAGGCGCGGACACCGCCCCGCGAACTGGCCGAATTGCAGATCAAACTCGAACACCTCGACGGCAGCCGGAAGGGGCGTGAAACTGTGCCGGGCGACGGTCGTCCGACGGGGATCGCCGCCGCGCGGCCATCGGTTTCGGGCAACGTGCTTGTCCGCGTCAGTCCGACCGCCGGAATCGCTCCGTTGCGCGTGGTGTACTGGGCGGTTCTTCCCGCTGCGATCGGCAAAGGCGCCGATCTGTTGTGGACCGACAACGGTGAACCGATGTCCAACGGCGCGCATGGACAGAAGGTGTTCACGCGAATCGGCGATCATCTGGTCGAGCTGCTCGTCACCACGCCGACCGGTACGGAATACCGGGCTTCGCAAACCGTCACCGTTGTACGTTCGCCGGACAAGCCATGACCACTGTGCAATGCAACAACACCCCGCGGTCTCGTGGTTCGGCGGGCGCGTTGTGCGTCCGCGCGGTCGCCTTTGTCGGGAGAGTGCCGGTCCGGACCGCGATGTTCACGGTATTCGCCTACCAGGGCTTGATTCGCCCGTTCCTGTTCGGCACGTGCCGCTATTGCCCGTCGTGCAGCGCGTACGCGATTGAGGCGCTTCGGTCGCACGGCCTGCTGCGCGGTTTGCGGCTGACTGGTGCGCGGCTGCTTCGATGTCGACCCTTTGCCCCGGGCGGTTTCGATCCCGTGCCGCCGCGCGACGCTGAATGAAGTCCCGCCGTCATCCTTAAACGGTCTGTTTTCGTCGTATCCGTGTCCGCTCGCTTTGGTGATCGGGGTGCGTTCGTGGTATGATGAGCGTGTGCCAGGCGCCATCTCAACGATGGGCCGACGGGATTTGTGGCGGGGGAAGCGCGCGGGAGACTGCAACGATGCTGAGGATGCTTGTTTGTGGATGCTGTGTAATGACGTCGCTGATTGCGGGCGCAGATGCCGCGGTGGCGGAAGAGGGCGGTGGCTGGTGCAGGACGTTCGAGAATTGGGCGGCGAAGAATCCCCCGATCGAGGGAGGCGCTTGTCCGATCGAGGGCGACTGCGACATTCCCGGCATCCGCGATTCCTGGATTCCGGACGATATGACGCCGATGCCAGTGGTTCGCATTATGTTCCACGTGTTCGCCGAGGACGACGGCTCGAACCCGACCGCCACACCGGAGGAGGTGGAGTTGCAACTCCAGCAACTCAACGAGGATTATCTGCCGTCTCGCATGCAGTTCGTCGCCCAGACGGAGTTCATCAACTCCACGGAATTCCGGTTCTTCAGCGGAAACGAAGAGGCC
>JAJDDR010000184.1 GCA_029260255.1 Phycisphaerae bacterium | reverse complement strand
GTCCTCGCTGAAACCCAACAGCCCGAGATCGATGTCCATCCCCTGGAGCGCACCCACCTCAGCCGCCAGCAGTTCGAGATCCCATACCGCCAGATCGGCAACCTTGTTGTCAGCGATCCGATAGGCTTTGCACTGCTCTTGTGAGAGTTCGCTCGCAACATGCACCGGCACCTCGCCCATCTCGAGCCGCTGCGCCGCCTTCCATCGCGTATGCCCGACAACGATCACGCCGTCATCATCCACGACGATCGGCTGTCGAAACCCAAACTCCCGAATCGATTTCGCTACGGCATCGACCGCCTTGTCGTTCACGCGCGGGTTGCCCTCATATGGCATGATCTCTGCCAACGCCCTTAATTCAGTCTTCATCGCGTGATCTCCTTGCCTTCATCGTTCGCCGTGCCGTCCTCGCCCCCAGCTTCGCACCAAGCGCCCGCCAACGCCGCCAGTGCCGTCGGGGCGGCCGAGACGTGCGCCGGTACGCCCTGGGGGCGCCCGTTCGCCCACAATGCGACGCTCGTTGTCGTTTCCGTCGTTCGGGTTGCCCGTCGCGCGACGACGACGTCGCATCCGTCATCCAAGGCGTTCCCTGGGAGTTACCTATGCCGTCGGGCCACGACCTGTCCGCGATCCATGAAAAAAGTCGGGGGGACGGGACCATGCCTACGGGTTCGCATCGATCCCTCCTGATCGCTGGCGATCGATCTCGATTGCGTGCACCCACTGCGTCACGCATTTTCGGCAACGCCGAGCTTCGCGAGCAGCGACGTTTTGCGGTATCCCGCGGCGAAGCAAGCGTCCGTACTGCACGCGTTGCGCAGCCCATGTCATTAGGCGACGGTACGCTCGACACCTATTCTCTGAGTTCATCACGGTTCTCCAGCTACGCCACCGCGCACCCACGCGAACCAACGCGATGTTTGCGCATGCGCCATCACGTGCGCGTGTGCGCACGCGGGTGTGTGCGCGCCTGCGTAAGTTGGTTTGATCGCGTTGGTTCGCGTTGGTCGTTCGTAAGTCTTTGTTTCACAAGGGCCAAGCGCCAACGCGATGACGCAACTATCGCGTTGGTTGTACGTTGGTTCGGGTTGGTTATCCGGCTCGTCGTCATTGGATCATCTCTTCAAGACGATGCCCTGGTAGAAGCGGACTCCGTTGGTACCCTG
This sequence comes from Phycisphaerae bacterium, assembly GCA_029260255.1. Lineage (GTDB taxonomy): Bacteria > Planctomycetota > Phycisphaerae > UBA1845 > UBA1845 > OFTM285. The sequence goes on along the minus strand of JAJDDR010000184.1, from coordinate 2,830 downwards.
ACGACTGACAATCCCCGCCACCGCCGCCATCAGGTCACGCCCAAAGGTCTGCTTCGTCGTGACGCTGATCCGCCCATCACCTTCGCACCATTCCTTCCACGCGGCGTACAGGTCATCGATCCAGATGCGCAACCCAGGCCCCGCGTCGCAGCGCTCGCGCACGAACGCGCCGACGGGACTCGACAGGTCCTCCATGTCGCGGAGCGCATCTTCGACGCTGGCCGGTTGGAGGAAGTGACCACGGGTTCGCAATCGCCGCCAACCCTCGATCGCCCAGTTCACGATGCCGGGCAGCTCGGTTAGCAGCTTGGCGGTGAGCGCTTTGTCCTCGCGGCCGTAGAAGCTCTCAGTCAGCCGCAACATCATGAAACGGCCAGACAGCGCGCCGGACGCGTCGGCAAGGCGCGGCAACTCGTTCGTGAGGAACACGAACCGAGTCGTTAGCCTCATCGTCACGCTGGTCATGTGCTTGCGGTCGATCGTCAGTGAGTCCTCGCCGGAGACGCACAAGAGGCGCTCGACGACGGTCTGGACGTCCTTGCCGGAGAATCGGGCATCGCTGACGATCGCCACCGACTTACCGATCAGAGGTTGGAGGCCGAATAGCCCGGCCAGGCTGGACGTGGTCGGTCCGCACACGTTGCCCGGTCCGACCAATCGCGTGAGAACGCGGGCGATGGTGCCTTTGCCGCTACGCCGTGGGCCGACGATCAGCAGCATCTTGTGCTGCGACGTGTCGCCGACCAGGCAGTAGCCCAACCATTCCTGCAGCAGAGATACCGACTCGATGTCGTCGTCCCACAGCTGCTCGAGGAACTTGATCCATCGTTCCGGCGCCTCCGCGTCGGCGTCGTAATCGAACTCGAGGGCGTTCACGTTGAACAGGGCCGGTGTCGATGGCAGCATCCTGCCGGTTGGGACGTGCAGGTTTCCGGTGGCGCAGGGCAGCAGATCGCGCGGATCGGGACGCTCCTCGGAATCCGACAACCATATCGTGGGTGTGATGGTGGCCGGCAGGTGAGCGTATGCACGGATGGACTCGACGGCCGACTTGATCGTGGACGGATTGGACTCGAAGTCCACGAGTTCCATCGATTCGGTCAGTCTGTTGTACCGATAGCGCAGGGCCTCGTGCAGCCATGGCTGCAGCCGCTGCCGCAGCGTCTCCTGCTCGATTTCGACGAATCGGTTCCCGCGCCACACCACGATGGTGCCGGCATAGCTGTGCAGCGTCCGCCCTTCCGGGTGGAGATGGAACTCCTCCACGAAGGCCCTGGCGGTGGGCAGTGTTTCCTTCGGCGAGAGCACGAGGCGACCGGTTTCGGGGTCGCGCTGCCCGAGGGGGACGGCACCCTCCGCGTCGCGCCGAGCATCGTCGGTCGCCTTGTCCGGCGTGGTACCCTGCTGGGACGGGCGGCCCGGAAGGTATTGACCGGTGACCGTGGCCAGCGCCTTGGCGATGGTCATCTCGCCGTAGGTCTGTTGTCCGTGCTGCTCGTCCCACTTGTCGCGCATGAGCCCTGATTGCCGGAATATGCGGTCGATCTGGCTGGCATCCTTGGTGTAGAAAGCCAACGTAAACACCACTGACGAATCGGCCTCGCTGGGCGAGTTGAAGTGTTTCTCCCATCCCCCCGCCCACAGGGTGGCGAACTTCGCGCCGGACTTCCGGCTTGCGCAGGCAAGGCGGATGATCTCGCCATCGTCGAGGGGGGCGCGTCCGTTGTTTGAAGTATCAACCCCCGAGGATGGCGCCAACGCCTTGGCAACGCTCGACCCGAAGACCACGTTGTAGACAGCGTCGAGCTCGCTCTGGCGCTTCTCGGCGTCGGCGGAGGCGTCCGGAATGCGGTGGCCGGTCACGGTAAAGAACCGACCGGTGTCGTACATCTCCACCGCGCCGTCCTCGTAGCCGGTTTTGCAGCGAAGCCCCGGCTTGCGCGCTCGGGCAAAGATCTTGATCCCCCGACCGGACGGACTGATCTCGGCGTAGCTGTCGATATCACGGACGATCCGCACCGCCCACGGTTTGATTCGTCCATCGTGGCCGATGCAGTTGTCGATGTCGACCCCGGCGAACGGGTCGTCGGCGCCGAACACGAAACCCACGCCCGCCAAGGCGTTGCCGTTCTTGCACGCGGTGACGGCATGCTCAAAAGTCGTCCAGCTGGTTGAATTCGTGGACGACGCCTTGCGGCCCGTGGATGCGTTAATCGGACACTTCGTTGGCTTGCCGCCCCGCTCGATGTACCGCCAGCATACCCACTGTCGTAGCGCACGCAGACAGGCCGGCACGGTGCGTGCGAGTTGGTCCGGGTCGAAAGGAACAGGTGCCGGTGTGCGCTCGACGGTGATGCTGGGCGTCGGGGCCGTCATGGGCGGTGCGGGCGTTGGGCAGCGTGGCAACCGCTTAGCCGGGTTGCCCGACGCGGCGTCGACACACCTCGACCGGCGCGCAACGAACCCGTGGCCGTTGAATCTCGGCAGCTCATGATCAAGTACCGTCGGGAGGTGGCCGTTCAGACGGCAGGGAAGCGCGATCATGCCGCCCGTCCTTCCGGTGTCGGACCTGCTGAGGCTTCGGATTCCGGGCTCCCCGCGCCATAGACCCGACTCACGTGGAACGCGCCCTCGCCGAATTCACGAAGCAGCAGGCCGGTGTAGACCTTCGCAATGTCTTGCCCGACGTCGCTAGTACTCCGACACTACTCAATTGATGGGTAGAGTCGTTTGAGCTTTATCCGCGCATCGGCGGTGCGGAATCTCCAATCCACGTTGACGCTGCGCTGGTTGCGATCGCGCTCCCACGCGGCCACTTCGGTTCGAAGTT